>JAEWAG010000374.1 GCA_023391775.1 Pseudomonadota bacterium
CCGCCCCCGCGCCCGCCGGGGGCCCGCCCGCCGCGACTGCAGCCACCGCCGGCGGCCTCTACCTGGTCGACCAGCAGCTGCACGCCACCTTGGACCGCCTGGGCAACACCATCCTGCAGACCACCACTGTCGGCCCGCAGGAGTCGTGGGGCGGGCAGCTCGTGGTTGGCCGCGCCAGGGACCGGGTGCCCTACGAGGTCGACGTGGTCGCCCACTGGAACGGCGAGGACTACGTGTTCCGCTACCGGGTGGAGGCGCGGCGCTAGGTCCGGCCCGCGTCCATCCCTCGCCGCGCTAGCCGGGCGGGCATCCGCCAGGGCCCGCCGGCCGCGGTTGTAGACTGCGGCCATGACCATCGACTCCCCCTCCGACCTGGCCGCGCTGCAACGCATCGGCGCCATCGTGGCGCGCGTGCGCGAGACCATGCTGGCGGCGGCCAGGCCAGGCATGACCACGGCCGAGCTGGACGCCCTGGGTGAGCGCCTCCTCGCCGAAGCCGGGGCGACCGCCGCGCCGCGCGCGGTGTACGACTTCCCGGGCGCGACCTGCATCAGCGTCAACGAGGAGGCCGCGCATGGCGTCCCGGGTGCGCGCGTGCTGCGCGCCGGCGACGTGCTCAACGTGGATGTTTCCGCCGAGCTGGACGGCTTCTACGCCGACACCGGCGCTACCCGCGTACTGCCGAAGGCATCGCCGCGCGACACGCGCCTGTGCCATGCCTCGCGCACCGCGCTGGCCGAGGCGATGAAGGTGGCGCGGGCGGGCGAGCCGCTCAACCGCATCGGTGCGGCGATCGAGTCCACGGCGCGCCGCTTCGGCTTCCGGGTGATCGAGAACCTGGGCAGCCATGGCGTGGGCCGGGCGCTGCACGAGGCGCCGGATCACATCCCGGGCTATTACGATCCCAACGATACCCGCGTCCTGCACGAGGGGCTGGTGATCACGATCGAGCCCTTCATCTCCACCCGCAGCCGGGTGGTGGAAGAGGGCGCCGACGGCTGGACCCTGCTGGGCGGACGCGGCAACCGCTCGGCCCAGTTCGAGCACACGATGGTGATCACCCGCGATGCGCCGATCGTGGTGACCCTGCACTGAAGGCCTGAGGCGGGCCGGGTTGCGCAGGCGCGTGCAGTGCCTCGCCAGCCGCACCGCACCGGCCCTATGCTCGGCCCGACACTCGTGGCTGGGGAGCCCGCATGAACCAGAATCCGTACGTCACAGGCGCGCCGGGAGTCGTGCAGCGCACCGAGGCCCATGTGGCCGGACGCATACTGGCGCCGTTGCTGGTACCGCTGGGCTGGGTGCCGTTGGTCTGGGCGGCAGCCGTCGGCGTCCTCATCGGCCGCGTGGAGCTGCCGCTTGCCGGATTCGCGTTCCTCAATACCCTGCCGCTGGCGCTGATGGGCCTGCCGGTCATCGTTGTGGTGGTGATGCTGGCGCTGCTGCCATTCCGTTACATGCGCTGGCCCCGGCGGGCACTGTGGGCGGCACTGGCCCAGGCCGCACTGGTCGTGATGCTCGCCGCGGGGCTGGCCGCGTACTTCCACGCGGTCCCGGGAGAGGACTGGGAAGGTCCGCCCGGGGGCGCGATGCCTGCGAGCGCGGGGCAGACGGTGCTAGCGATCGATCCCTGCGGGTGGGCGTGTTGAGTCCCGCGCCGGGTGCGTATGCCGGGGAGTGCAGTGGTGGCCGGCGAAGAGGCTCGCGTTGAGCGGCCGCAGGCAGGCTCCGCGCTGGTACCCGTATTCGCACGACGCCAGCCCGGAGAGGCTTGGCCGGGTGCTGACCGCGGTGCTGGCCCTGGCGCTGCTGGTCTGCGTCGGCGACCCACCCTGGCACACGCTGGACCCGGTCGAAGCGGAACTGGTCTCCTTCGACCTGCCCGGTCGGCACAGCGGAGGACTCGTCCCCGTGCGGGTTCGCCTGCCCAGTGGACTGGTCATCGGCACCGAGGTCGACCTGAACCTGGCCCGCGACCTGCGCCCCGGCGATCCGATCACCCTGCGGGTCCAGCGCTCGCTGCTCCTGGGCCGCCACGACTACCACGGCGCGATTCCGTCCAGGTACCTGCCCCGCAAGGAGGGCGCCGACCCGGACGTGCGTCCGCTGTCCGGGGACCTTTAGGCCCGCGCCACATCTTCCCCGGCGCAAGTGCCGCGAGCGAGCCATTGCCGCCGCCCCGCGTGCGGAAAGGTCTGCGCGGTCCTGCATCCACAGGCGACACGCGCCGCGAGGCTCAGGGCTCGGCGTGTTGCCGCAGCAGGTTGGAGTAGGACTTGGTCAGCAGTGCCACCGCGCGTTCGGTGCCTGGCATGTCGCAGATCAGCTCGCGTGCCTCGCTGATGTCGTGCAGCAGCTCGCGCACCGCCGGTTCGCGCACCAGGCTCTGCACCCAGCCCACCACGGCCACGCGCTCGCCACTTTCCACCGGGCGCACCCGGTGCAGCTGGCCGGTGGGATAGCAGATGGCCGAGCCGGCCGGCAGCTTGTACGCCAGCTCGCCGCTGCCGTTGTCGAAGGCCAGCTCGCCGCCCTCGTAGGACTCCGGCTCGCTGACGAACAGGGTGAAGGACACATCGCTGCGCACGTGGTTGGGCTCGCCCATTACCGGCGCATCCACGTGCGCACCGTAGGCCATGCCCGGCTCGTAGCGGCTGACCAGCATCGTCGCCAGCCGGCGCGGCTGGGCGATGCTCATGAACGCATCGCAGCGGCCCAGCGCCTGCATCACGATGCGGGTGATCTCCTGCATCACCGGATGCCCCGGCGGTATCTGCTGGTTGTTCTTGACCTTGTGCAGCCGCTCGCCGGCCGTGCTGCGGCCATCGGCAAACGGCACCGTGGCGATCTTCTGCCGGATCAGCGCCAGTTCCTCCGGCGTGACCAGGTTGGAAAGTGTCAGGATCATGGGCATACCCCTATGCCGGATGTTGTGGTCCCCGGCGCAAGTCTAGGAGCTCGCGCCGCGTGCGGATAGCCGGACGCCGGGGCCGCAGGACCGGGGTGCAGACATTGGCGCGCGCAGGCGGTCAGGCTCTGGTGATGAACACGGCGCGCGTCCAGGCGCCGCGCTGCGGGGACCTGGCCGGCGTTTGGCCCGGCGGGTGACAGGCCTGGTC
>JAEWAG010000410.1 GCA_023391775.1 Pseudomonadota bacterium
AGCCCGGAGCGCCCGCGGCTGCTGCACCGGCGACTGCGACGGCGCCACCACCGGCTGCTGCCGGCGCTGGCGACGGCGCCAGGCTGGAGATCGCGCCGGCCGCCGCGGCCGAGGGTACGCAGGCGGCAACTTCCGGACTGGGCAGTGGTGGCGAGGGCGACATGCTGGCAAACGAACAACTCCGCCAGGCGCAGGAAGACCTGGCCACCCGTGACGTGGAGCTGCAGGAACTGCGCAGCCGCGTCGAGGAGCTGGAAAAGCTGCAGCAGCAGCAGATGCAGCTGATCGAACTGAAGGACAGCGAGCTGGCCGCCGCGCAGCAGCGCCTTGCGCAGGTGCAGCAGCAGGAGGCCTCCGCCGGCATGGCCTGGTGGCCGGTCCTGCTGTTGCTGCTGGCGGCTGCCGGGGCGGCGGCGTGGTGGTTCGCGCGCCGACCCAAGCCGCTGCCGATTCCGGTCTCGCGCGGCTCCGGCTTCGATGCCGCCTCGCTCGCCGCTGCCGCGCCGTCCAGCCAGGTGCATGCAGACCCGGCGGTGGCCATGGACGCACCGGAGATGTCCGTCCATGTCGCGGAACTGGAACCGGAGCCGGAGCTGCACGCGCAACCGGCCCCACTGGAGTCCGATACCGCGGCCGAGCGGGCCGTCGCGGCCTACGCGCCCGAGCCGGACCCGGAGCCCGTCCCGCCGCCGGCTGCACCCGCTCCGCGCGAGCAGGCGCCAGCGTGGCATTCAGGCGATTCGGCGGCGGCGTTCACTTCGATCAACCCCTCGCCGGCCGGCCGCGAGCGGCTGGAACTTGCCATCGCCTACCTGGACCTGGGGGACGTTGAGACCGCGCGCACCCTGCTGCGCGAGGTGCTTGCCGGGCAGGACCCGTCCGCGCGCGACGAGGCGGCCCAGCTGCTTCGCGAGATCGGCTGAGCCGATGCGATACGCGCTGGGCGTGGAGTACGACGGCGGGGCCTTCCAGGGCTGGCAGGGCCTGGGACCGTCCGGCCCCGCCACGGTACAGGCCACGCTCGAGCGCGCCCTGTCCTCGGTGGCCGACCAGGCCATCACCGTCAGCTGCGCCGGCCGCACCGACGCCGGCGTGCATGCGCAATGCCAGGTGGTGCACTTCGACAGCACCGCCAATCGTGACCCGCGCGCCTGGACGCTCGGGGTCACCGGGCGGCTTCCGCCCACCGTCTGCGTGCGCTGGTGCATGCCCGTGGACGACCGCTTTCACGCCCGCTTCTCCGCCCGCGCACGACGCTATCGCTACACCCTGGTCAATCGCACCGTAAGACCTGCGCTCCATCGCGGGACGATGGCCTGGGCGCGGCGTCCCCTGGACGCCGACGCGATGCATCGCGCCGCACAGGCGTTGCTGGGCGAGAACGACTTCAGTGCGTTCCGGACCGTGCACTGCCAAGCGCCGCATGCGCGCCGCAACCTGCAGGACATCCAGGTCAGCCGCAGTGGCGAGACCGTGTCCATCGAGGTCCAGGCCAACGCATTCCTGCACCACATGGTCCGCAACATCGTCGGATCGCTGCTGGAAGTCGGGGCAGGGACCCGGGATGAGGGCTGGATCGCCCGCCTGCTGGCCGGGCGCGACCGCACCCTCGCCGGACCGACGGCGCCGCCGCAGGGCCTGGTTTTCCTGCACCCCCTGTATCCCCCCGAGTGGGGGCTTCCGGACGAGGTGACCCTGTGAGTCGAACGCTCTACCGCACCCGCATCAAGTTCTGTGGCATGACCCGCCCCGGCGACGTGCGCCTGGCAGGCGAACTCGGCGTGGACGCAGTGGGCTTCATATTTGCCGACGGCAGTCCGCGCCAGGTGACCCCGGCCGCGGCCCGGCAGCTGCGCCTGGCGATGGCGCCGATGGTCAGCGCGGTGGCCCTGTTCCGCAACAACAGTGCCGAGGAAGTGCGCGAGGTGGTGCGGCAGATCCGCCCCGGACTGCTGCAGTTCCATGGCGAGGAGGACGATGCCTTCTGCCGGTCCTTCCGCGTGCCGTACATGAAGGCCATCCCCATGGGAGGTGACAGCGCCTGGGATGCGCAGACCCTGCAACAGCGCTGGCCGACCGCCTCGGCCTTTCTGTTCGACAGCCACGGCGCCGGCAGTAGCGGCGGCAGTGGCAAGGGCTTCGACTGGCGGCGCATCCCGACCGGCCTGCATCGTCCGTTCGTATTGGCAGGCGGCCTGGATGCCGACAACGTGTACGAGGCCGTGCTCGCCACCCTGCCGTGGGCGGTGGACGTGGCCAGCGGCATCGAGGTCTCGCCGGGCGTCAAGGATGGCGACAGGATGCGTCGCTTCGTGGCCGAGGTGCGTCGCGCCGATTGCAGCGGCGACGATTGAGCCGCCTCCTGGACTGACGCGCTCGCCCTGCGGGTCACTGCGCCGCGCGGAGCGCCGCTGGACATGCCTCCGTCCCGGTGCCCCGTGCGCGCGGCTGCAACCTGTCCAGTCCGGGTTGCACAGGCGGCCGCGTGCCTGATCCGGCGTTGCCGCGCACCCGCACGCAAGGCCGGTTGGCCGTGGCACACCTCGTCTCACGCTTGCAGGACGTGTCTCCCGGACGCAGCATCGCTTCTGCCGCTGACAGCTGGTCAGGACCCGCTGCGGCGGCACATCGAGCCCGACGCACGGATTGCGTCGCACCAGATCAGGAGGATCGAAATGCGTGGATTGATCGCAGCAGAAATGGAGCAGGTCGGCGGTGGCGAGTCGCGCGAAGCCCCACCGCCGGCTCCCGGCGTGGACCCGGGAGTCTGGAACGCGCTGCTGGGGCGGCTGGAGTGGGAGCGCCGCAACCCTTACCGGCGTGAGAAGTAAGTTCTGATGTCTCCGGCACGGGCCCGCGAGCAGCCCGTGCCACAGCTTCCGCCCAAGCAGCAGCGTGGGCGGAAGCTCCTCCTAAAAGCCTCTGCATGCTCCGGGCTGGCAGCGTCCCCGGACCGGATGTGGCCGTTGTGATCAGGCTGGCATGGAGTGCTCATC
>JAEWAG010000413.1 GCA_023391775.1 Pseudomonadota bacterium
GCGCCAGTCCGCGCGCCTGCACCACCGGTTCGCCGGCCTGCGCGGCCTCCCCGGGCTCGCGCCCGCCGGCCAGCGCCACCTCGCGGCCGACCATGGCCGAGACCAGTGCGCCCTGCGGCAGCTCGGCCGCGGCGTACTCGCCGCCCAGGGTGCCGTTGCGCAGCACGGTGATGCGGTCGGCCACCGCATAGACCTGGTCCAGGAAGTGGGTGACGAACAGGATCGCCATGCCGCGGTCGCGCAGCCGGCGCATGACCTCGAACAGCCCTTGGACCTCGTCCTCGTCCAGGCTCGAGGTGGGCTCGTCCAGCACCAGGACCTTGGCCGACACGCCCAGCGCGCGGGCGATGGCGACCATCTGCTGCACCGCCACCGGGTAGCTGCCCAGGCTGCGGTCCACGTCGATGTCCAGCTGCAGCTCCGCCAGCAGCGCGCGCGCGCCGCTGCGCACCTGGTTCCAGTCGATCAACCCGGTCCAGCGCCTGCGCGGATAGCGGCCGGCGAACAGGTTCTCGGCCACGGTCAGGTTCGGGCACAGGTTCACTTCCTGGTACACCGTGCTGATACCCAGGGCCTGGGCCTCAAGCGGCGTGGCCGGTGCCACCGGCGCGCCATCGAGCACGATGCTGCCGGCGTCCGGCGTCTCCACGCCGGTGACCAGCTTGATCAGGGTGGACTTGCCGGCGCCGTTCTGGCCCATCAGGGCGTGGATCTCGCCGGCGCGCAGGCTGAGCCCGGCGCCGTCCAGGGCCACGGTCGCGCCGAAACGCTTGCGCAGGCCGGAGGCCTGCAGCACCACCGGGTTCATGCCGCGCCCCCGTTGCCGGGAGCGCGCCGGTCAGACGCGGACGCGCGCATCGGCATCAGTACTTGCGGTTCGGCAGCTCGGCGGCGGCCTGGTCCTGCGTATACACGCCCTCCTCGACCATCACCCGCTTGGGCACCTCGCGGCCGGCATGGACGTCGCGGATCAGCTGCGCCAGCTGCTCGCCCAGCAGCGGATTGCACTCCACGGTGGCGTTGAGCTTGCCGGCCTTCATCGCCTCGAACGCACCGCGCACGCCGTCGATGGAGACGATGCGGATGTCGCTGCCCGGCTTGAGCCCGGCTTCCTCGATGGCCTGGATGGCGCCGATGGCCATGTCGTCGTTGTGCGCGAACAGCACGTCGATGCCGCCGCTTTCGGCCTTGAGGAAGGCTTCCATCACTTCCTTGCCCTTGGCCCGGGTGAAGTCGCCGCTCTGCGAGCGCACGATCTGGAAGCGCGGGTCGGCTTCAATGACTTCCTTGAAGCCGCGCATGCGGTCGTTGGCCGGCGCCGAGCCGACGGTGCCCTGCAGCTCGACGATGCGGACCGGGCCTTCCTGGCCCTGGCTGTCCTCGATCAGCCAGCGCGCGGCACGGCGGCCTTCCTCGACGAAGTCCGAGCCGATCAGCGACACGTACAGCGAATCATCGGACACGTTGACCGCGCGGTCGGTCAGCACCACCGGGATGCCGGCGGCCTTGGCCTCGCGCAGCACGGTTTCCCAGCCGGACTCGACCACCGGCGAGAAGGCGATCACGTCGACCTTCTGCGCGATGAAGGAGCGCAGCGCCTTGATCTGGTTCTCCTGCTTCTGCTGGGCGTCGGAGAAACGCAGCCGGAACTCCGGCGCCACCAGCGCTTCCTTGACCGACCGGGTGTTGGCCGTGCGCCACTCGCTCTCGGCACCGACCTGGCTGAAGCCCACAGTGATCGCATCACCGCCGGCCGCTCCGCCGCCATCGCCGCCCGAACAGCCGGCCAGCGCCATCGCGCCCAGCGCCAGCACCGCAAACAGATACTTCTTCATCGCTCCCTCCCGATTGCTTGGTGTACCGCCGCCACGTCACCGGTGGCAGGCCGCGCATGCCCTCCAGCATGCCGCGGCCGCGGCTGGCCGTTGGGCCGTCTATGTGCAGGCGACCCTGCCCTTGATGTGCGTATCCATCAACTGCCACCGCACCTGGATTCCGTGGGCCGGCGGCCGTGCACCCTCCGAAGGGTACGTGTGGATTCCCGCCAGCGGTAGGCGGCCGCGCCCGCTGCCCTGACGGGCGGCGCTGCGGATGCCTGGCTGCTGGTCCATGGGAATGCTTCCGCCGGCCTAGAGCGCGTGCACGCCGCCGGGCTCGAACCCGGAAACGGCCTGGCCCAGCGGATTGCGCAGCGGCGCACCCAGCTCCGGCAGCTCGATCTCGAACACGTCGCCCGCCTGGGCGCGGAAGCCGTCGGCGAAGCTAAGTGTGGCGGTGCCGAAGAAGTGCAGGTGCACGTCGCCGGGGCGGCGGTGCGCCGGGTACTTGAAGTGGTGGTATTCCAGGTTCTGCAGCGAGTGGCACATGTTGGCCTCGCCGGTCAGGAACGGCTTCTCCCACACCACCTGGCCGGCGCGCAGCAGACGGCTGGTGCCGCGCAGGTCGCGGGGCAGCTCGCCGGTGCGCAGCTCCGGGCCGATCGCGCAGGGGCGCAGCTTGGAGTGGGCCAGGTACAGGTAGTTCTGGCGCTCGGTGACGTGGTCGGAGAACTCGTTGCCCAGGGCGAAGCCGAGGCGGTGCGGGGTGCCGTCCGGGCCGATCACGTACAGGCCCACCAGCTCCGGCTCCTCGCCGCCGTCCAGGGCGAAGTCCGGCGACGGCAGCGGCGCGCCCGGCGCAACCAGGACCTGGCCGTCACCCTTGTAGAACCATTCCGGCTGCGCGCCGACCCGGCCCGGCTCGGGAATGCCGCCGTCCAGTCCCCACTGGAACATGCGCATGGAGTCGGTCAGGGTGCCGGCCTCGGCCTGCTGCTGCAGGTTCTGGTGCATGGCATCGCGCGCGGTGGCGCTGCCGAGGTGGGTCAGGCCGGTGCCGGTGACCAGGCAGTGCGCCGGATCGGGATGGTGCAGCGGCGCCAGCACCCGACCCTCGGCCTGCAGGGCGGCGTAGTCGAAGCTGCGCGAGCCCTGGGCGGCGCTGGCCGCAGCCTCCAGGCCCATCCCGGCGTCGATGGCGCGGCGCGCCAGCTCCCAGGTACTGCCCACGCCTTCCAGCACGCGTACCTGGCTGCCACCGGCATCCACCACGCCCACCCCGGTCTGCCCGGAATCGTCCACCAACTGGATCAGTCGCATCGTCAGCCCCGTGTCGCAGCGGTCGGTTGCACCGCCCGGCGGGGGTGCGGCTCAGTCTTTCCGCATTCTGCCCAGTGGAGTCATATACATCCAATCCAATTTGCGGCATAACTTATATGGAAAACCATATCGACGGATCGAGCCTTGGCCCAGCCCATTCCCTGGTACGTACGCGCCCGCCTCAAGACCCGGCAGCTGATGCTGCTGATTGCCATCGACGAGCAGGGCAACATCCACCGGGCGGCCGAGACCCTGGCCATGTCGCAGCCGGCCGCGTCCAAGCTGCTCAAGGACCTGGAGGACATGCTGGGGGTGCCGCTGTTCGAGCGCCTGCCGCGTGGCATGCGCCCGACCTGGTACGGGGAGACCATGATCCGCCACGCGCGCATCGCCCTGGCCAGCCTCGGCGAGGCCGGCGCGGAGATCGAGGCGCTGCGCGGCGGCTGGTCCGGCAGCGTGGCCATCGGCGCGATCGCCGGCCCGGCGATGAGCCTGCTGCCGGCCACCCTGGCCCGGATCACCCGCGAGTTCCCCGACCTGCGCGTGTCGCTGCTGGTGGAGAGCAGCGACGTGCTGCTTGAGCGGCTGGAGCAGAACCGGCTGGATTTCCTGGTCGCGCGCCTGTTCCCGCGGCATGACAAGCAGCACCTGCACTACCGCGCCCTGGCCGAGGAGGAGGTCTGCGCGATCGCCCGGCCCGGCCACCCGCTGCTGGCGCGCACCCGCCCCACCCTGGCCGACCTGGCCGACGCGGCCTGGATCGTGCCGCCGGAAGGCTCGGTGCTGCGCCACCGCTTCGAGCTGATGTTCCAGAGCGCCGGCCTGCGCCCGCCACGCCAGGTGATCGCCACCGCCGCCCTGGTGTTCCTGACCAAGATGCTGCTGGAAAGCGACTACCTGGCGGTGGTCCCGACGGACGTGGCGCGCCATTACGCCGGCCACGGCATGGTCCGCATCCTGCCGGTGGAGCTGTCCTGCCACATGGACTCGTTCGGGGTGATCACCCGCACCGACTGGTTGCTCTCGCCCGGCGCGCGTACCGTGGTGCAGGCGCTGCAGCAGACCGCCAGCGAGATCTACGGCACCGGGCCGCTGCCGGCGCCGCCCTGAACCGGCGACCCGGCGCTCAGTCGTGGAAGGCCTCGACCGCGACCCGGCGGCCGAGCATGAAGGCATCGGCCACGTGCCGCAGCGGGGCCAGGTCCACGTCCGACCCGCCGGCGCGGACCAGCTCGGCGAAACGGCGGTACAGGCCCGGGTACTCGGCCTCCGGCTGCTCGTGCACGAGCTTGCCGTCCACCGCCAGGCGCGCCCCGCCCTCGGACAGCAGCATGGTCCCGGCGTCGGTCTCGGCCGTGATGTCCCAGCTCTGGCGCCCGGTCTGGCGCCAGTCGAACTCGGCCTGCAGGTCCAGCCCGCCGGCGTCGCGGAAGGCGATGTGCGCGGCGATCGGCGCTGCGCGGTTCTCCGGGAACTCCAGTGTGGCGCCGGTGGCGAACACCGGGCGCGGCAGGATCCGGGTGACGATGGACAGCGCGTTGATGCCCGGGTCGAACACGCCCAGCCCGCCCGGCTCCCAGATCCAGGCCTGGTTGGGATGCCACTGGCGCACGTCCTCTTTCCAGGTCACGCGCATGGAGCGGATGCGGGTGCCGGCCAGGAACGCCCGCGCCGCCTCGACCGCCGGCGCGTAGCGCGAATGCCAGCTGGCGAACAGGCTCACGCCCGCGGCCCGGGCCTGCGCCGCCAGGTCCTCGACCTCGGACAGGGTGGCGCCCGGCGGCTTCTCCAGGAACACGTGCTTGCCGGCGGCCAGCGCCTTGACCGCGGCCTCGTAGCGGTACTGCGGCGGCATGCACAGCGACACGGCCTGCACCGAGGGCACGGCCTCCAGCATCTGTTCGATGCTGTCGAAGTTGTCGATGCCGTCGACCCGGCCATTGCGGCTGGCCGCGGCCACCAGGCGGAAGTCGGGGTTGCCGGCCACCGCCGGCAGGTGCTGGGCGCGCACGATCTTGCCGACACCGACGATGGCGAGGTTGATGCTGGTCACGGCTGATCTCCTTGATGTGGGGCCGGCGCGCGGGGCGCCGCGGCGATGCGTTTCGGTGCGGTGCGGACGACGGCTCAGGCGTGCTCGAGCGCGGCCAGCACGGCGTCCCAACCGGCATCCGGTCCGGGGGCGGCGAAGCGGTATTCGATGGTCCGGCGGTACACCTCGCCCGCGCGCAGCACCGCCTCGGGGAACGCGGGCCGGTTCGGCGCGTCCGGGTAGCCCTGCGGCTCCAGGCACAGGCCGCGGCCGATGCCCGGATGCTGCCGGTCCAGCGCGTGCCCGTCGTACAGCTGCAGCGCCGGCGCATCGCTGTCGATGCGCAGGGCGATGCCACTGTGTGGCGAGTACAGCACCGCATGCGTGCGGCTGCCGGCCTCAAGCACCAGGCAGTGGTCGTAGCCGCC
>JAEWAG010000168.1 GCA_023391775.1 Pseudomonadota bacterium
GCCGCAGGCACGCCCCGCGGTTCCGCCAGTGGCCCGCTCCACCCCGCGGCCGGCTGCCACCGGCGGCGGCGGCGGCGAATCCGACGCGGTGGTTCCGCGCGCGCGCGCCGGGCGCTGGCACAGCTTCCTACCGGGTATGTTCCGCTGATCGGCAGGCTTTCGCGCTGGCTGCGCCTGGGCGCGGCACCCATCGACGAATCCCTCTGGCAGCATGCCTGCCAGGCCCTGCCGTGGGTGCAGGGGATGGATGTGGCGCGACGCGAGCGACTGCGCGCGCTGGCCAGCCGCTTCCTGCACGAGAAGACCATCACCCCGCTGGCCGGGCTGGAACTGTCCGCGGCCGAGCGCGTGCTGCTGGCGGCGCTGTGCTGCCTGCCGCTGCTGGAGTTCGGCGGACACGGCCTGCGCGGCTGGTCGCAGCTGCTGGTGTACCCGGAGGCGTTCCGCGTGCGCCGCAGCCATGTCGACGCGGCCGGGGTCCTGCACGAGTGGGACGACGAACTGGCCGGCGAGGCCTGGGACCACGGTCCGCTGGTGCTGTCCTGGGCCGATGTGCAGGCCGACCTGGCCGACCCCGGCGCCGGCTTCTGCGTGGCGGTCCACGAGATGGCACACAAGCTGGACGTGCTGGACGGCGAGCTGGACGGCACCCCGCCGCTGCCCGCGGCCTGGCACCGGCGGTGGGCGCAGGACTTCCAGCAGGCCTACGACGCCTTCTGTGCACGGGTGGATGCCGGTGAGGACACGCCCATCGATCCGTACGCGGCCGAGGCCCCGGAGGAATTCTTCGCCGTGGCCACCGAATACCACTTCTCCGCGCCGGCGCTGCTGGAGCAGGAGATGCCGCAGGTGGCCGCGCACCTGGCGCGGTTCTACGGCCCGTCCGGCATCCGGTGACCTGCCGGGCTACAGGCCCGGCGGCAGCACCACCTCGAAGCGCGCACCACCCAGTTCCGGGGAGCGGCTGACCTGCAGCTCGCCGCGGTAGTCGCGCACCAGGTCCTGGACGATGGACAGGCCGATGCCGTGGCCCTGCACGCGCTCGTCGCCACGCACGCCACGCTGCAGCACCTTGGCCACGTCCTCCGGTGCAATGCCCGGGCCGTCGTCCTCCACCGCCAGGTGCAGGCCGGCGCGCCGGTTGGGTGCGGCCGGACCGGGGCTGGCGGTGAGCACCACCCGCCGGCGCGCCCACTTGAAGGCGTTCTCGAGCAGGTTGCCGAGCAGCTCCTGCAGGTCGCCGGCCTCGCCGTAGAACTGCGCGCCGGGGGCGATATCGAACTCGCACAGCACGCCCTTGGAGGCGTAGACCTTCTCCAGCCCGCGCACGATCTCCTCGGCCGTGGCCTCGATCGGCACCGCCGCCGAGAACAGCTTGTGGCCGCCGGAGGCCGCACGCGCCAGCTGATAGGAGACCAGGTCGTTCATGCGCCGCAGCTGCACGTCCAGCTCCTGGCGCAGGCCGGCCTCGTCGGCGCCGGCATCGAGCTGGGTGCGCAGCACCGCAAGTGGCGTCTTCAGGCTGTGCGCCAGGTCGGCCAGGGTGTTGCGCTGGCGGTCCAGGTGCTCGCGCTCGGAATCGATCAGCGCGTTGATGCTCTCGGTCAGCGGCTCCAGCTCGCGCGGGTGGCGCTCGCTCATGCGCTGCAGCTGGCCGCGCTGGACCTTGGTCAGCTCGGCGATCACGCGACGCAGTGGATGCAGGCTCCACTGCAGGACCAGTGCCTGCAGCAGCAGCAGGATCAGGCCGGCGCTGCCGAGGTTCATCCACAGCGCGCCGCGGAACACGCGCACCTGGGCGTCCAGGGTCTGCGTGTCCTCCATCACGTAGATCGTGTAGGGGAACTCGGCGTCCGGCCCGCGCTCGCCCCAGACCAGGCCGATGCCGTAGCGGTAGACCTCGCCACGGGAGCCGTCGATCTGGGTGACCGGCAGCGGCCCCTCGAAGCGTTCCTCACGCGGGTTGAGGGTGCCGTCGACTTCCGGCAGCAGCGGGCCCTCGGCCGACAGCGATGCCCAGTGCCCGTCCGGCAGCACCACCTCGGCGTACAGGCCGCTGCCCGGGCGGTGGAAGCGCGGGTCGGGGCCGACCTCGGGCGTATACAGCGAACCGTCGCGGCCGAAGTCGATATTGTCCGCGTACGCCATGGCATAGCTTTTGAGCCGCTGGCGCAGGTTGTTCTGGGCGGTTTCGGCGAAGGAGCGGTCCAGCGCCACGCCGGCCAGCATGAGGAAGGCGACCAGTCCAAGACTGGCCGCCGTCAGCTGGCGGGCCTTGAGCGAACGCGGCCGCCACGGCCGGAACTGGGGCCTGGTGCTGGCTTCCACGAGGCCTGGCTGCCCCGGCTCAGCCTTCGTTGCGCGGGATCGCGAAACGGTAGCCGCGGCCGCGGACGGTCTCGATCGGCTTCATCTCGCCGTCCGGATCCAGCTTCTTGCGCAGGCGGCCGATGAAGACCTCCAGCACGTTCGAGTCGCGATCGAAGTCCTGCTGGTAGATGTGCTCGGTGAGGTCGGCCTTGGAGACCAGTTCGCCGGCATGCATCATCAGGTACTCGAGCACCTTGTACTCGTAGCTGGTCAGGTCGACGTTGGAGCCCTGCACGGTGACCGTCTGCGCGGCCAGGTCCAGCGCGACCGGGCCGCACTCCAGGACCGGCTTGCTCCAGCCCGCGGCGCGGCGCACCAGCGCGTTGAGGCGCGCCAGCAGCTCCTCGACGTGGAAGGGCTTGACCAGGTAGTCGTCGGCACCCTGCTTGAGGCCCTCGACCTTGTCCTGCCAGCTGGAGCGGGCGGTCAGGATCAGCACCGGGAAGCTCTTGCCTTCCTCGCGCAGGGCCTTGCTCAGCTCCATGCCGGACATCTTGGGCAGGCCGAGGTCGATGATGGCGACGTCGAACGGAACCTCGCGACCCATGTACAGGCCTTCCTCACCGTCCTGCGCGGCGTCCACCGCGAAGCCCTCGCGCTTCAGGCGCGCGGCGAGCGTCTCCCGCAGAGGGGCCTCGTCTTCGACCAGAAGGATTCGCATGCACTCTCCCTGAGTTGCAGTGGGGGCCGGCTGCTGCCGGTGGCCCATCGTCTAGCGTTATTCGTGATTGTCGCGTCGCGAGCGGCGCGAACCTTCACCGGAACCCGGATGATCCATATAGCGGACCCGGCCCCGGTCGTCCATGTACTTTACGCGGGTGATGTTGCGCCCCTCGTAGGGAACCAGCTCCGCGCCGAGGATCTGGCCGCCGGTGGAGCGCTGGACCCAGCGCACCGCCTCGGACAGGGACCGCTGCTGTTGCTGCGGGACATCGGCCGCCTGCGCACGCATCGGCGCCTGGTCCGGCTGCACGCGCTCGCGGCCCGGCGACCGTGGCGGGGTCCGGTACTCCCCGCGCTGGGGC
>JAEWAG010000170.1 GCA_023391775.1 Pseudomonadota bacterium
CACCAGCACCGCGCCGGCGCCGACCAGCAGGGCCTTCCCGGGCGACCGCTTCACATCCTGGCACAGGCCTTCGGCCACGTTGACCCGGTCGGCGGCGACGAGCATCAGCCAGTGGCCGATGTCGTTCTCGCTGCGGCGGAACGCGGCCCGGCGCATCACCCCGCTCAGGCCCTTCGGCGGCAGGCGGGTGCCGAAGGTGCGCGAATGGTCGGGCCGTTCGACCGACTTGAGCACCTCCACGTTCATCGGCTGCTGCGGCGGCGGGTCGGTCCACGGCACGTCCAGCCGCGGCGGCGTGCGTTCCATGGGAACGGCGGGGCGGTTCTCGCGCTCCAGGTCCGAGCCCCAGCCGGGGATATGGGCGAAGTTTCCACGGTCCATGGTGTTCTCCTGTGCGTGGCCGTCCATCAGGTCTCGTTCCTGGCAGTCGGCGGGATCAGCACCGGCTTGATGCAGTTGTCGCGCTTGTTGACGAAGATGTCGTAGGCGTCGGCCACGTCTTCCAGCGGGATGCGGTGGGTGATGATCTCGCGCGGCGAGATGTGGCCGGCGCGGATGTGCTCGATCAGCCGCGGCAGGTGGCGCTTCACGCTGGCCTGGTTCATGCGCAGGGTCAGGCCCTTGTTGACCGCATTGCCGATCGGAATCATGTTGAAGGTCGGCCCGTACACGCCGACTATCGAGATGCGCCCGCCCTTGCGCGCGCTGTTGATCGCCCAGTGCAGGGCGATGGGCGAGCCGGCCTGCATCATCAGCACCTTGCCGGTGAGGCTGTGGAAGGCACTGCCGGTGGCATCGCAGCCCACCGCGTCGATGCACACGTCCGCGCCCAGCCAGTCGGTCATCTTCTTCAGGTGCGTGGCCATGTCGTCCACTTCCTTGAAGTTCACCGTTTCGGCGTGGGCGAACTTCCTGGCGAACTCGAGCCGGTACTCCTCGCAGTCGACCACGATCACCCGCCCGGCGCCGAAGAACCACGCGCTCTTGGCCGCGAACAGGCCGACCGGGCCGGCACCGAACACGATCACCGTGTCGCCTTCGCGGATGCTGCCCATCTCCGCGGCCTGGTAGCCGGTGGGGAAGGCGTCGGTGAGCAGCACCGCATCCTCGATGTGGATGTCATCCGGGATCACGGTCGGGCCGACATCGGCAAAGGGCACGCGCACGTACTCGGCCTGGCCGCCGTCATAGCCGCCGGCGGTGTGGGTGTAGCCGTAGAAGCCACCCATCGCGCTGGCCTGCGAGTTGACGTTGTGGCAGTTGCCGTACAGCTCCTTTTGGCAGAAGTAGCAGCTGCCGCAGAAGATGTTGAAGGGCACCAGCACGCGGTCGCCGACCTTCAGGTTCTGCACCGACGGGCCAACCTCCTCCACAACGCCGCAGAACTCGTGGCCGATGATCGAGCCGACCCGGGTGTCGGGCACGAGGCCGTTGTAGATGTGGATGTCCGAACCGCAGATGCAGGAGCGGGTGACGCGCACGATGGCGTCGTTCGGATGCTCGATCTCCGGTTCGGCGACGTGCGCGATGCGCATGGTGCGCGGACGGCGGTACGTGGTGGCCAGCATGGACATCTCCGGGGAAGGCGGACGCCGGCATCGCCGACGCGGGCCCCTGACCTTCTCGCGTGCGCCGTGAAAGCAGCGCGTCCACGGCGTGGCCGTGCCGTGGACGCGGCCACGTGCAAGCCGGCAACGTTTGCAGCGGACGCACTCGCGCCGCGTTGCGAATGACCGCTGCGCCCGGTGGCGCCCGGCGGGAAAATGCGCCGGAGTCAGCCGCGGTCGGCCAGGGCCTGGCGCAGCCGCTCCTCCTGCTCGCGCAGCGCCGGCGTGAACTCGGCGCCGAAGTCATCGGCCTCGAATACCGGGCGGATCTCCAGCACGCTGTCCTCCGGCATCGGGTTCGGACAGCGCCGTGCCCAGGCGATGGCTTCGTCCATCGATTCGACCTGCCACAGCCAGAACCCGGCCACCTGGTCGTCGACCGGCTCGAACGGCCCGGCCGCCACGCTGCGCCCGGTCCCGGAGAAGTGGACCCGCACGCCGCGCGAGGTCGGGTGCAGGCCTTCGCCTGCCAGCATGATCCCGGCCTGGACCAGCTCCTCGTTGTAGCGGCCCATTGCCGCCATCAGCGCCTCGCCGGGCATGACCCCGGCCTCGGAGCTGGGCGAAGCCTTCACCAGCACCATCACACGCATGGCCTTCCTCCGGCGGGGCCGCGGCAGCGCGACCAGGTGGCGTGGCGGCCACGATGGCCGCCGGCGCCTAGAACTGGACGACGGGCTTGAAGCCGCCCCAGATCATCCGGCCGGCGTCGAACGGCATGCTCTCCGGTCCCATCGCGGCGATCCGCGGATCGGCCAGCGCGAGCGCATTGACCTTGTCGCGGTGGGCGCGGGAGCGGTAGAAGATCCAGGAGAACACCACGACCTCGCCGGGCTGCAGCTGCACCGCCTGCGGGAACGAGGTGAGCTTGCCGGACTGCACGTCGTCGGCCACGCACTCCATGTACTGGAGCGCGCCATGTTCCATCCACACCTTGCCGGCCTTGCGCGCCACGCGGCGGTAGGCCTGGAGATTGTCGGTGGGCACCGGCAATACGAATCCGTCCACGTATGCCATTGCTGTTTCCTCCTGGCGGAAGGAACCGGGGAGCGCGTGCGGCCGATACTACGCCTCCGTTCCGGCGCGTGCAGCAGGCCGGTGCGGGGCGGTGCAGGCGCGGGCGGGCAAGCCGTCAGCCGCGCCCTGGGCGGCGAGGGTGCCGGTTACATGCCTGGCGCGCGAGGCAGCCCGCCGCAGGGTTCCCTGTGTCCGGCGGATCGGCAACACTCGCCGGACACGCGGCGGCGAGTCGCGTGGCCGGAATGGCCAAGGAGAAGGCAATGCCGATGAAGGAATGGACCACCAACGTCGACGGCCATCACATCCGTGTGGTGAACACCTGGAGCGGCGGCACCCGGCTCTACATCGACGGGGAGTGCCGCGACCGCAACTACGGCATGTCCGCGCCCGGCTGGCGGTTCTGGCTTTCCGCGCGACTGCTGCAGGGCGACATCCGCAGCCCCCTGGTGGAGGTCGAGGTGAGCGCGCTGATGCGGGTGAAGGCGCGCATCCTGGTCGACGGCACGCCCGTCGCCGGCGACGCGCGCTAGGACGCTGCGCGCAGGGTGCGGGCGGCGGCGATCGCGGCCACCCGTGCGCGGCGGACTGCCTCGCCCAGCTTCGGGCCCTGCAGGTGTTCGCGCCCGGGCAGGTCG
>JAEWAG010000228.1 GCA_023391775.1 Pseudomonadota bacterium
TCACCGAGGTCTCCGGGGGTGGGCTGGCCGAGGGCGACCTGATCATCACCGGCGAGCGGGCACGACCGTGAGCGCGGCGACAGCGGCCGGGTCCGCCGCCCCGGTGATCGACATCCGCGGCATGCGCAAGGTCTATTCCGCCGGCACCGAGGCCGAGGTGGTGGCCCTGCGCGGAGTCGACCTGCAGGTGGCGCCGGGCGAGTTCCTGGCGATCATGGGGCCGTCCGGCTCGGGCAAGTCGACGCTGATGAACATGATCGGCTGCCTGGACACGCCCACCGACGGCACCTACCTGTGCGACGGACTGGACGTCTCCACCCTGGATGCCGAGCAGCTGGCGCAGCTGCGGCTGGAGAAGATCGGCTTCGTGTTCCAGGGTTTCCACCTGCTGCCACGGATGAGCGCGCTGGAGAACGTGGCCATGCCGCTGGGCTATGCCCGCGTGTCACCGGCCGAGCGCATCGGGCGGGCCAGCGCGGCCCTGGAAGCGGTCGGACTCGGCAGCCGCGCCGGGCACCGGCCCAACGAACTGTCCGGCGGCCAGCAGCAGCGCGTGGCGATCGCACGCGCGCTGATCAACCGGCCGCCCATCCTGCTGGCCGACGAACCCACCGGCGCGCTGGACAGCCGTACCGGCGAGGAAATCCTCGCCCTGTTCAAACGGTTGCGCGACGAGGGGCACACGGTGGTGCTCATCACCCATGACGCCGAGGTTGCGGCCCATGCCGACCGCACCGTGGTCATGCGCGACGGCGAGCTGCACCCGCACGAGGAGGAGGCGGCATGAAGTTCATCGACATCCTGCGCACCGCCCTGTACGCGCTGCGTGGCAACTGGATGCGCAGCGCGCTTACCTCGCTGGGGGTGATCATCGGCATCGCCGCGGTGATCGTCATGGTGTCCGTGGGCCAGGGCACGCGCCAGGAAATCGACAAGCTGGTATCGGGCCTGGGCTCGCAGCGCCTGGACATCAGCCCCGGCGCGCGGCGGGGCGGTGGTGGTGCCCGCCAGGCCTCGAGTAGCTTCTTCACCCTCAACGAGGGTGACGTGGACGCCATCCGCGAGCAGATCCCGGAGGTCCAGTACATCTCCGGCATGCTGAGGGGCAGCACCCAGGTGGTGTTCGCCGAGAACAACGCGTCCACGAGCTGGCAGGGCGTGCAGCCTGACTTCTTCGACATCAATGCGTGGACGCTGTCCAACGGCGCGCTGTTCGAGCCGCAGGACTACACCGGCGCCGGGAAGGTGGTGATCATCGGCGAGACCGTGCGCCGCACCCTGTTCGGCAGCGACAGTGGCGTGGGCGAGACGATCCGCCTCGGCCGGGTACCGTTCGTGGTTGCCGGCACCCTGGCACCCAAGGGGCAGGGCGGCTTCGGCCAGGACCAGGACGACGTGGTGATGGTGCCGCTGGAGACCGGGCGCCGGCGGCTGCTCGGCGCGCTGGGCCTGCCGGCCGGAGCGGTCATGCAGGTGGCCCTGACCGTCACCGATGCCGACGATCTGGAGTACGTGCAGGGCGAGGTGGAGTCGCTGCTGCGCCAACGCCACCGCATCGGCCCGGGCGACGAGGACGATTTCAGCGTCCGCAACATCAGCGAGATCGTTGCCACCCGCACCGCCACCACCAGCCTGATGTCCAGGCTGCTGGGCGCCGTGGCCACGGTGTGCCTGGTGATCGGTGGCATCGGCATCATGAACATCATGCTGGTGTCGGTGACCGAGCGCATCCGCGAGATCGGCCTGCGCATGGCGGTCGGCGCCGGGCCGTCGGATGTGCGCAGGCAGTTCCTGGCCGAGGCCATGCTGATCTCGCTGATCGGTGGCGTGATAGGCATCGCCATCGGTGTGGCCGGAGCATTGCTGGTGGGCCACTTCAGCCAGCTGCCGGTGGCCCTGAACGGGCAGGTGGTCGCGTTGGCGGCAACCTTCTCCATCGCCACGGGCCTGTTCTTCGGCTACTACCCGGCGCGCAAGGCCTCGCAGCTGGACCCGATCGAGGCGCTGCGGCAGTAAGCGGCTGCCCGCTGCCCGCATAATCCTGCGGGCATGACGGGAGGGACGATGGAACGGCGAGTCGTGGAAACCTGGCGCCAGGCTGGCGTCGAGGCGGCAGCGGGGACGCAGGCGGCATTGGCCGCCTACGGGCGGCTGCTCGCGATCCCCGAGCTGGAACTCCCGGCGCGCCTGCGCCTGGCTGCGCTGCACCTGGGGGAGGGCGGCGTGCGCGAAGCGACCGCGGAAGCGCTGGCAGCGTCCGCCCTGCCCGAATCCGATCCCTACCTGTTGCTGGCGCTGGCACGGCAACTGATGGAACTGGGTGAAATCGAGGCCGGCCTGCACTGCCTCGGCCGCACGCCGCTTGTGGAATGCAACGATGCAGAGCTGCTGCTGCAGTCCGGCGCGCTGCTCTGCAACTTCTCCTTCTATGAGCCTGCACTTGATCGGCTGGAACGCGCGCGCGCGTCCGGGCTGGCGGGTGGCCAGATCTGGTACCAGCTCGGCCTGGCGCGCATGTACTGCGGGCGGACCGACGCGGCCGCCGAGGCTTTCGAAGCCTGCCTGCGCATGGCGCCGGATTTCGCCCCGGCCGCGCGCCTGCTTTCCACGCTGCGGCGGCAGACGCCGGCGTCCAACCACCTCGCCCGGCTGCGGGCCAGCCTCACCCGCCTGGGCGACGCACACGCGTTCGCGCCGCTGCTGCACTACGCGCTGTTCAAGGAGCTGGACGATATCGGTGAGGTCGCAGCGGCCTGGCCTCACCTGGAGCAGGGCATGCGCCTGCGGCGCGCACAGCTGCACTATGACGAGGCGGCGGAGGCAGCACTTTTCGAAGCATTGCACCGGCTGCCACTCCATCGGCTGCAAGTTCCCGCTGGCACCGGACCAACCGGACCGGTGCCGGTCTTCATCCTCGGCATGCCGCGTTCCGGCAGCACGCTGCTGGAGCGGTTCCTGTGCGCGCATCCGGATGTAAGCGATGCCGGCGAACTGCGCGACTTCAGTTGCCAGCTGCGCTGGATCACCGGCGTGGCAGGCGGCCCGCACCCAGATGTGGCGCTGGTGCAGGCCGCGGCATCCTGCGACCTGGCCCTGCTTGGCCGACGCTACATGGAGCATGTCGCGTGGCGCTCAAGCGGCAAGCCGTTCCTCATCGACAAACTGCCATCGAACTTCCTGCTCGCCGGGGTGATCGCCGCCGCCCTGCCGCACGCGCGCATCGTGGACATCGGCCGCGCGCCGCTCGACAGCTGCTTCTCCAACCTCAAGGCGCTGTTCGCCGATGCCTATCCGCACAGCTACCACCAGGGCGAGATGGCGCGGCATTACCTGCGATATCGCAGGCTGATGGCACACCTCGACAAGGAGTTTCCCGGACGGGTGCTGCATGTGAGCTACGAGGCACTGGTTGCCGATCCCGAGGCACAGGTCCGAAGCGTGCTCGAGTTCTGCGGACTGCCCTGGTGCGAAGAGGTGATGCAGCCGGACCGCAAGGGAGTGATTGGCACCGCGAGCACCGTGCAGCTGCGCGAGCCAGTCCACTCTAGGTTCCTCGGCCAATGGCGGCGATACGAGCGCTATCTGCAACCTTTGCGCGACCAATTAGGTGCGGCTGTAACTGAATAGGGGCTTGCCGCACCGCCGCATCTTTTTGAAAGAAAAGGAAATATCGGGCGCCCCAATAAAGTTTCAGCCGATCTGGTTTCATCTGCTTGCGAGCCATTTAAGGAATTGCTAACGTCCGGGCACCTGGTCGGGCGACCCCCTGCCGGCGATCCCTTTCCCTGCGTGTGTGACGTCGGGGTCCTCTTTAAGCTGGAGAGAGAATGATGAAGTTGAACCGCAACCTGCTGACCGACGCGGTGCGTTATGGCCTGGTGGCTGGTGTTGCCGGCCTGGTGGCCGCGCCCGCCGTCGCGCAGGACAATGAGCAAGCGCAGACCCTTGACCGTATCGAAGTCACCGGCTCGCGCCTGAAGCGCGCCGACATCGAAGGCGCCGTGCCGGTCATCGTGATCGACCGCGCGTCCATCGACGCCACCGGTGACGTGTCGGTCGCCGACGTGCTGCGTGACAGCACCTTCGCCTCCTTCGGCAACTTCAAGCCGCAGTCCGGCAGCTCCGCCCAGTCGCTGGCCACCGTCGACCTGCGTGGCGTCGGCTCCGGCCGTACCCTGGTGCTGATCGACGGCCGCCGTGCCCCGACCAACCCGATGTCCGCCTCCTCCGGCGCCGACCTCAACGCGATCCCGCTGGCTGCGGTCGAGCGCATCGAGATCCTGTCCGACGGCGCTTCGGCCGTGTACGGCTCCGATGCCATCGGCGGCGTGGTCAACGTCATCCTGCGCAAGGACTTCAACGGCGCCGAGCTGCGTTACGGCTACGGCCAGACCAAGACCAAGGGCGGTGACCTGGAAGACGTTTCGGCGGTCTTCGGCGTCGCTTCGGACCGTGGCCGCCTGATGGGTGGCGCGTCCAAGTCCAGCCGCGGCATGGTCTTCACCCGCGACCAGATCGGCGGCAACGAGCTGGGCGTGTCGACCTACGGCAACAACTACTACGACTGGGATACCGGCGCGCCGGCTCCGGTCCCGGGTTTCGCCTGTAACTCCAACGGTTTCTGGAGCCTGCCGGCGAACACCCAGGGTATCTCCCTGTGCTCGTTCGACTTCAACTCGGTGGCCGCGCAGGAAGCCTCGGTCGACAACACCTCGGTGTTCACCCGCGGTGACTACCAGATCAACGATGACTGGACCGTCTACATGACGGCCACCAACACCAAGGTCGAGACCTTCGGTCGCTACGCTCCGGTCCCGGGCATCTTCAAGGTGTCCGACGGCACCGTGAACGACGTGGTCAAGGGCGATGGCCTGCCGACCTACTTCTACCACCGCTTCGCCGCGGCCGGTAACCGCGACAACTTCACCGACACCACCAACAGCGAGTTCCTGCTGGGCTTCACCGGCCAGCTGTCGGACACCGTGTCGGTTGACTTCGGCGCCCGCCGCACCAGCTACAAGTACCTGGAAACCGGTCGTGGCTACGTGATCTCCAGCCTGGCCCAGCAGGCGGCCGACCGCGGTGACTACCTGGTCACCGATCCGTTCGGTGCCACCCAGGAGACCCTGAACGGCTTCACCGCCACCATCGGCCGCAACTCCTTCTACAAGAGCCAGGAGTACTTCGCCAACGTCAACTTCGACCTGTTCGAAATGGGCGGCGGCATCTCCAACGCCGTGTTCGGCGCCGAGTACCGCGAAGACCGCTTCGAGGACATCTACGACTCGCTGTCGCAGGCGGGCGTGGTCCTGGGTTCGTCGGGCGGCTCGTCCGGCGGTGGCCGTGACGTGACCTCGGCCTACTTCGAGTGGCTGCTCCCGTTCACCAGCTCCTTCGACATCACCCTGGCCGGCCGTTACGACAAGTACAGCGACTACGGCAACGACTTCTCGCCGAAGATCGCCGCCCGCTGGCAGCCGCTGGAGAACCTGACCCTGCGTGCCTCGTACGGCCAGGG
>JAEWAG010000119.1 GCA_023391775.1 Pseudomonadota bacterium
GTGCAGCGGCCCGGCGGTCGCCAGCGCCACGGCAGCGAACTGTGGCTGCGCGAGGGTGACGGCCCGGACCGGCGCCTCGCCCCCGGGCTGCACTCGATCGGCGCGCTGGCCTGGAACCCGGACGGACGCCGGCTGGCACTGGCGGCCGCGGCGGAGGAAGGCGACTCGATGATCTGGCTGCACGTGCTCGACGTGGGCAGCGGCCATGTGCAGCGCTGCGACGTGGAAGTCGGCACGCCCGCGTGCATCGAGTGGGATGCCGATGGCGAGCGCATCCGCGTGGTCCAGGCATACAAGGGCCTGCAGCGGCTGGTGGCCGTGCAACCGGGCGGCGAGCCGGAGCTGCTGTACGAGCGTCCGCAGGTGCAGGTGCAGGAAGCGGCGGCATGCGGCGACACCCTCGCGGTGATCCTCGGCGACGCGAACCACGGCCCGGAACTGTGGCTGATGGACGCCACCGGCGCGGCACCGCGCAAGGTCACCTCGTTCAACGCGTGGCGCTTCCAGCGCAAGCCGCTGCAGGTGCAGGACCGCCGCTTCCGCGTGCCGGACGGACTCGGTGGCGAGGAGGAGGTGGACGGCTGGCTGGTCACGCCCGACGGCCCCGGCCCCTGGCCGCTGCTGCTGAACATGCACGGCGGCCCGCAGGTGCCGGTGAGCATGGCGTACGAGCGCCATGTGCACGTCAACGTGCTGGTCGAGCAGGGCTGGGCGGTGCTGGCGCTCAATGCGGTCGACTCGTCGACCTACGGCGAGGAATTCGCCCATCGCCTGCGCGGGCACTGGGGCGAGCTGGACTATCCGCAGTGGCAGGCAGCGGTACGGGCGCTGCGCGAGGAAGGCGTGGCCGGGTCGCAGGTCGCCGTGTTCGGGCATTCCTACGGCGGTTTCCTCTCGGCCTGGGCACTGGCACACGACGAGGACCTTGCCTGCGGCGTGGTCTCGGCCGGCGTGCTCAACATCGAATCCCACGCCGGCACCTCCGATACCGGCTATTACGTCAGCCCGTACGCGATGGACGCGGAACTGACCGACGCGCGCAGCGAGTACCACCGGCTGTCCCCGATCACGTACGCAAGCCAGGTCCGCGTGCCCGTGCTGATCCTGCAGGGCGATGACGACCAGCGCTGCCCGGTCGGCCAGGCCGAGGAGCTGTTCACCGCACTGATACGCCACACCGACGTACCCGCGCGGCTGATGCGCTTCCCCGGCGGCGACCACCACGTCTCCACCACCGGCAAGCCCAGCCACCGGGTGGCGTACTTCCGGGCGCTGGTGGACTGGCTGCAGTCGCACGTGCAGGTGCACGACCGGCAGGCCGGCAGCCAGGGCCAGGCCACCCGCGCGGTGGCATCGACGGCGGATGCGGCCAACGACACCGACGGCCAGATCGAGGCGGCGACGGCGACGTAGCCGGCAAGCTTCCAACCGGGGCGACCCAGGCACCCGCGCCTCCACGTGAGGCGCGGGTCAAGCGGCCATCGCCGCCCCTGCAAGCCCTGCATGCCTGTCCCGCCCCTGCCCTCGCATCCGTGCCGCACGGATATGGGCAGGCTGCAGCTTCCGGTCTGTCTCAAGCGGGCGTCGCGATGAAGATCCACCACCTCAACTGCATCTCCACCTGCCCGCTGGGCGGCCACCTGATGGACGGCCGCACGGCCGGCCTGTTCACCCGCGCGGCGCTGGCCTGCCACTGCCTGCTGATCGAGACCGGCGACCGCCTGGTGCTGGTGGACACCGGGCTGGGTCTGCGCGACGTGGCCAACCCGCGCGACCGGCTCAGCGCGTTCTTCCTCGGCCTGCTCTCGCCCGACCTGCGCGCGGAGATGACGGCGGCGCGCCAGATCGTGGCCCTCGGCTACGCGCCGCAGGAGGTGACCGACATCGTCCTCACCCACCTGGACTTCGACCACGCCGGCGGGCTGGACGACTTTCCCAACGCGAACGTGCACCTGCGCGCGATCGAGCAGGAATCGGCCGCCCGACAGCGCACCTGGCTGGACCGCCAGCGCTTCCGCCCGCAGCAATGGAGCTCGCGCGGACGCTGGATCACCTACGACGACACGCGTACCAATACGTGGATGGGCTTCGATGCCGTGTCCGGCCTGCGCGGCCTGCCGCCGGAAATCCTGATGGTGCACCTGCCCGGCCACACCCATGGCCATGCCGGCGTGGCCGTGCGCCGCGACGACGACTGGCTGCTGCTGGCCGGCGATGCCTACTTCGACGCGCGCGAGATGCACGCCCATCCGCGCTGCACGCCGGGCCTGCGCTTCTACCAGTGGATGATGGAGAAGGACCGCGGCGCCCGCCTGGCCCATCGCGACCGCCTGCGCGAGCGGGCACTGCGCGAGCAGCGGCTGAC
This sequence comes from Pseudomonadota bacterium, assembly GCA_023391775.1. GTDB lineage: Bacteria > Pseudomonadota > Gammaproteobacteria > Xanthomonadales > Xanthomonadaceae > Pseudoxanthomonas. The sequence goes on from JAEWAG010000119.1 coordinate 2,366, forward strand.
CCTGTTCTGCTCGCACGACCCGGAGCAGTTCGAGGCGCTCGCCGGCCGGCGCCTGGGTGACCCGGTGGCGCTGGCGCGATAGGCGGCTGCCTCCCGAAGCTGCAACCGCCCGGCCCGCTCAGGCCTGCGGGCGTGCCTCGATCTTGGGTTCGGCCACTTCCTGCCCGGCCTCGGCGCGACCGGCCATTTCCGCACCGGCATCCGGATCGAGCCTGCGCATCTGCAGCACCGAGCTGGCCGAGATCAGGCCCACGGTGAGGAAGGCGAACAGGAAGGTCACCGGATCACCGTCCTCGCGGCCGGGCAGGCTGCCGGCCGCGCTCAGGGCATACCCACCGATGGTGACGCCCAGTGCCAGCGACACCTGCTGGGCCATGGCCGCCAGGCTGCTGGCCTGGCTCATGCGCGACTGGTCGATGTCGGCATAGGCGATCGCATTGATGCTGGTGAACTGCAGCGAGCGGAAGCAGCCGCTGGCCAGCAGCACGCACACCATCAACCAGTACGGCGTATCCGCGCGGAACAGGCCGAAACCGCACAGCAGCGCCGAGGCCAGCAGGCCGTTCCACACCAGCACCGGGCGGAAGCCGAAGGTGTGCAGCACGCGCGGGGCGACCACCTTCATGAACATCGCTCCGGCGGTCGAGGTAAAGGTCACCAGTCCCGACTGCAAGGGGTCCAGGCCGAAGCCCAGCTGCAGCATCAGTGGCAGCAGGAACGGCGTGGCGCCGATGCCGATGCGGAACAGCGAGCCGCCCAGCACGCCGGCGCGGAAGGTGCGATGGCGCAGCAGGTCCAGCTGAAGCAGCGGCGCCGGATGCACGCGCGCATGGCGCACGTAGGCCGCCAGCAGGCCGGCGCCGGCCAGGACCGCCAGCACGATCGCCGCGCCCGGCACCAGGCCGCGGCCGATCGCCGACAGCCCGAACATCGCCAGTCCAAGACCGCCGGCCGACAGCCCGAAACCGCGCCAGTCCAGCGGCTTCACCGCCTGGCGCAGTTCCGGCACGAAGCGCCAGGCCAGCCACATGCCGAGCAGGCCCATGGGCAGGTTGATCAGGAAGATGAAACGCCAGTGCGCGTAGGTGGTGATCGCACCGCCCAGCACCGGGCCCAGCATCGGCCCGAGCATCGCCGGCACGGTGAGCCAGCTCAGCGCCCGCACCAGCTCGGCCTTCTCGATGCTGCGCAGCAGGACCAGGCGCCCGACCGGCACCATCATCGCCCCGCCGATGCCCTGCACGAAGCGCCCGGCCACCAGCGTGCCCAGGCCGTCGCTGGCCGCGCAGCACAACGAGCCGACCAGGAACACCGCGATCGCGCTAACGAAGATGCGGCGCGCGCCGAACCGGTCCGCCACCCAGCCACTGACCGGGATGAACACCGCAAGCGCCAGCATGTAGGTGGTCAGGGCCAGCTTCAGCGCTACCGGCTCGGTGCCCAGCTCCGCGGCAATCTGCGGCAGGGACGTGGTGATCGCCGTCGAATCCATGTTCTCGATGAACAGGGCGGTGGCGATGATGAGGGGAAGGCGACGCTGGGGACTCACGGGCTGAAGCGGTCAGGCGGCAGCTGATTGTGGCCTGCACCGGGTGAATGGCATGCGGCCACGCCCCACGCCGCCTTGCGCGCGGACATCAGCCGCCCGCCAGACCTCCGCCCACGCGCCCGGGCAGCGCGCCGTCCTCGTCCGCATCGGGATCTTCCAGGTCGCCCACCTCGCGATCGATGCCCGCCTCCGGATCAGGCTCCGCGGGCGGCGCCGGCGGCGCCTTCTGCCGGTCATCCTGCGATCCCCCACCCGAAACGTCCTTCTCGTCCTGCGGATGCTGCGGCTGCTGTGTCATTGCCTTGTCCTCCTGCGGAAAGGCGCAGGGTACGGCGCACGCCCGTGAGCGCCGCATGCATGGGCATGGCGCTGCCGTGCACGCACGTCACTCACCGCGCCAGCGACTGCTCCAGCCCGCGCCATGCCGGCAGCAGCGCCAGCGCGCGTGCCACCACGAACACCACGAATGCCGCCCACAAGCCGTGGTTGCCCCACGCGGCCGCCGCCGGCCATGCCGCGGCCAGGAACACCGCCAGCGAGACCAGGCCGGCATTGCGCATCTGGCGGGTGCGCGTCGCGCCGATGAACACCCCGTCCAGCTGGAACGCCGCCACCGACAGCAGCACGTACAGCGCCACCCAGGGCAGGTGCGCGCGGGCGACCTCAGCCACGTCCGCCAGCGAGGTCAGCAGGCCGACCAGCGGGGCGCCTGCGAGCCACAGCGCCGCGGCCAGCAGCGCCGCCGTGGCCACCGCCAGCTCGCTGGTCAGACGCACGGCGCGACGCAGGCGCCCGCGGTCGCGTGCCCCCACCGCGGCCCCCACCTGGGCCTCGGCCACATAGGCGAAGCCGTCGAGGAAGAACGCGCTGAAGGAAACCAGCTGCAGCAGCAGGTGATTGGCGGCCAGGGTGGCATCGCCCAGCGCCGCGCCCTGGCGCGCGAACCAGCCGAAGGCCGCCAGCAGGCACAGGGTGCGGACCATGATGTCGCCATTGGCCGCCAGCGTGCGCCGCAGCCGGTCGCGGTCGCCGATCCGCGCCCAGGGCAGGAACGGCTCGCCATCGACATGCCGCGCGCGCAGGATGCGCAACACCACCAGCGCCGCGACCACGCAGGTGGTCCACTCGGCCACCGCCGTGCCCAGGCCGATGCCGCGCGCGCCCAGGCCGAGGATGCCGGCCAGGTACACGTCCAGCCCGGCATTGAGCCCGTTGAGCAGCAGTTGCACGCCCAGCAGCGCGCGGCCGTGGCCCAGGCCCACCAGCGCGCCGCACAGCGCGTACAGCGCCAGCGCCGCCGGTGCGCCCCACACCCGCGCGGCGAAGTAT
>JAEWAG010000242.1 GCA_023391775.1 Pseudomonadota bacterium
GCACCCGGCTGGTCGGCCACTGGCAGCCTGGCGACGCCGGCACCGTCGACCGCGCCCTGGCCAACGCCGTGGCCGCGCAGCCGGCATGGGACCGTACTCCCGCCGCCGGCCGCGCCGCGATCCTGGAGCACGCCGCCGGCCTGCTCGAGCAGCGCATGCCGCAGTTCATGTCCATGTGCGTGCACGAGGCCGGCAAGTCACTGCCGGACTCGGTGGCCGAGGTGCGCGAGGCGGTGGACTTCCTGCGCTACTACGCGGCCCAGGCCCGCGCCCATTTCGGCACGCCCGAAACCCTGCCCGGCCCGACCGGTGAATCCAACCAGCTGCAGCTGCAGGGCCGCGGCGTATTCGTGTGCATCAGCCCGTGGAACTTCCCGCTGGCGATCTTCCTCGGCCAGGTGGCCGCGGCGCTGGCCGCGGGCAATGCCGTGGTGGCCAAGCCGGCCGAGCAGACCAGCCTGGTCGGCCATGCGGCGGTGAAGCTGCTGCACGAGGCCGGCGTGCCGGAAGCCGTGCTGCAGTTCGTGCCCGGCGACGGCGCAACCGTCGGCGCGGCGCTGACTTCCGATGCGCGCGTGGCCGGCGTGGCCTTCACCGGCTCCACCGAGACCGCCCGGGCGATCAACCGCGCCCTGGCCGCGCGCGAGGATGCGGGCATCGCCGTGCTGATCGCCGAGACCGGCGGCCAGAACGCGCTGATCGCCGATTCCTCCGCCCTGCCCGAGCAGCTGGTGAAGGATGCGATGGCCTCGGCGTTCACTTCCGCCGGCCAGCGCTGTTCGGCTGCGCGCGTGCTGTTCGTGCAGGACGACATCGCCGACAAGGTGATGACCATGCTGGCCGGTGCCATGGCCGAGCTGAAGGTGGGCGACCCGGCGCTGCTGTCCACCGACGTGGGTCCGGTGATCGACAGCGATGCGCTGGAGCTGCTGCAGGCCCACGCCGCGCGGATGGACCGCGAGGCGCGCCTGATCGCCACCGCGCCACTGCCGGCCGGCCTGGACACGGGCTGCTTCTTCGCGCCGCGCGCCTACGAGCTGCGGTCGCTGTCGCAGCTGCAGCGCGAGGTGTTCGGCCCGGTGCTGCATGTGATCCGCTGGAAGTCCGACCAGCTGGACGCGGTGCTCGACCAGGTCAACGCCACCGGTTACGGCCTGACCCTGGGCATCCACTCGCGCATCGACCAGACCGTCGAGCACATCGTGTCGCGCGCGCGGGTCGGCAACGTCTACGTCAACCGCAACCAGATCGGCGCGGTGGTCGGCGTGCAGCCGTTCGGCGGCCAGGGCCTGTCCGGCACCGGCCCCAAGGCCGGCGGCCCGCACTACGTGCCGCGCTTCGCGACCGAGAAGACCGTGACCATCAACACCACCGCCGCCGGCGGCAATGCCTCGCTGCTGACCTTGGGCGACTGAGCATGTCCGCGACCGGACGTATCCGGTCCGGTCGCGAGCATCCCGGCCCTCACCACAAGGCGAGGGCGTTGATGGCCATGTGCGCCAGGGTGGGAGTCCACAGGCTCCCGGTCCGCCAGTACAGCCCGGCGAAAACCACGCCGGAATTGAGATAGGCGATCCACAGCAGGCCGGTCGCCCACCACGGTTGCCCGGACAGTCCCGGGATCTCGTGCATGCAGGCGAACAGCACGCTGGTCAGCACCAGGCCCAGCCAGGGCCGCCCAGCGCGGAGAAAGCGCCCGAACAGCAGGCGGCGGAATGCCAGCTCCTCGGCAACCGGTGCCAGCACGCAGACCGACAGCCATGTCAGGCCCGGTGAGGCGGACATCGCCTCGACAATAGGCGCGTGGTTGGAGGCCACCAGCGGTTGCCCGGCCCATTCGCCGACCCGGAACGCCACGAGGTCGACGACTTCCATGGCAAGCGTGCCAAGCACGACCCAGCCCCAGGTGGACGCCCGGCGCAGGGCGGCATTGGCCACGGCCATGTCCGCGGCGGTGATCCTGCAGCGGTAATGGCAGACGACCCATGCCGTCAGCAGCGTCGCCAGCACCACTCCCGGGACATCGGGCAGCGGCCTGCCCATGGCCTCCATCGGCCATGCAAGCAGGAGCCATACCGCGATCCACGCCGGCACCTGCATGAAGAGCAGGGCCAGCATGTCTTTCGTGACCGTCCCGGCCAGCGACGGGGAGCCGTCGTCCTTGCCGTGGGCGGCTGCTTCGACGCTTCCTGCGTCCATGCCTGGCACTCCCTGCCTGGCGGGTGGGCGTGTCAGTCGGCGACCAGCCGCACCCGTGCGAAATTGCGTTTGCCCACCTGGAGCACGCCCTCGAAGCCTGGCGCGAACACCCGGCCCGCGTCCTCCAGCACCTCGCCGTCGAGCTTGACCGCGCGCTCCTTGAGCTTGCGGTTGGCCTCGGAGTTGGACGGGGTGATGCCGGCGGCAGTCAGCAGCGCGGCGATACGCAGGCCTTCGGCCGGCACCGCCACGTCCTGCAGCGGCAGCAGCGAGGTGTCGCCCTGGCCGGTGACCGCGGCATGCCAGCCGGCGATGGCCTGCTCGGCCGCGCCGGCATCGTGGAACCGGGTGGCCAGCTCGCGCGCCAGGCGCAGCTTGATGTCGCGCGGGTTGAGCCCGGCGGCGACCTCGGCACGCAGCGCCTGCGCCTCGGCGGCGGAGATCTCGAAGCTCAGCAGCTCGATCCACTTCCACATCAGCGCGTCGCCGATCTTCATCGTCTTGTTGACGATGTCGATCGCCGCTTCCGCGATGCCGATGTAGTTGCCCAGCGACTTGCTCATCTTGTTGACGCCGTCCAGGCCCTCCAGCAGCGGCATGGTCAGCACGATCTGCGGGGCCTGGCCGTGGTGTTCCTGCAGGCCACGGCCCATCAGCAGATTGAACTTCTGGTCGGTGCCGCCCAGCTCGACGTCGGCCTCCAGCGCCACCGAGTCGTAGCCCTGGACCAGCGGGTACAGGAACTCGTGGATGGCGATGGACTGCTGCGCGGCGAAGCGCTTGGAGAAGTCGTCGCGCTCGAGCATGCGCGCCACCGTGTGCTGGCCGGCCAGGCGGATCATGTCCGCGGCCGACATCTGGCCGAACCACTCGCTGTTGAAGCGCACCTCGGTGCGGTCCCTGTCCAGCACCTTGAACACCTGCTCGGCGTAGGTCTGCGCGTAGGCCAGCACGTCCTCGCGGGTCAGCGGCTTGCGGGTGGCGTTCTTGCCGGTCGGGTCGCCGATCATCCCGGTGAAGTCGCCGATCAGGAAGATCACCTGGTGCCCCAGTTCCTGGAACTGGCGCATCTTGTTGAGCAGCACCGTGTGGCCCAGGTGCAGGTCCGGCGCGGTGGGATCGAAACCGGCCTTGACCCGCAGCGGCCGGCCGAGCTTCAGCCTTGCCTCCAGCTCTTCGGGCTTGAGGATTTCATCGGCGCCACGGCCGATCAGGGCAAGGGATTCTTCAACGGACGACACGGTTGGCTCCAGCAGGAAAGGGCGCGGCGGCACTGACAAACTTGAACGTCATGTTAAGTGGCAGTTAACCGCGGCGCCAGCGGAAAGTTCATGTACTTCAATGGTTTGACGCATGGATTTCATGTGTCTAAGGTACCCGCCGGTGGGCCGCATTCCGGGGTCCCGTGAAGGAAGCCGTCCAATGCCCCTGACCGACCACGGCCGCGTCCGCAAGCAGCAGTTCCACGACCGGCTCGGAATCCTCCACCACCGCACCCTGCACGACAAGTTGAAGCAGCGCTTCCCGGCGGCCTTCAATACCCGCTGGACCCGGCGCCACTGGCTGCATGCCAGCCTGTTCGCGACCCTCGGTGCGCTGGTCGCCACGATCATCCCCGGCTTCTCCTCCCAGCTGCATCCGGAGCCGAAGCTGCATGCCACCCTCCCGCTGAGCCTGCCGCCGCTGACCGTGCGCGCGCCGGCCGCCGCCCAGCCCGGCCACCAGTGGGAAGTGGTGATGGTGCAGAAGGGCCAGACCCTGGGTGCGCTGTTCGCGTCCATGGGCCTGTCCACCCAGGTCCTGCACCAGATCCTGGAACAGCCCGGCAACCGCGAGCCGCTCAGCCGCCTGCGCGCCGGTTCGGAACTGGCCTTCGCGCTGGACGAGGAGGGCGAGCTGGCCGGCTTCCGCTTCGACCGCAGCCCCTCGGAGCGGGTCGAGCTGAGCCTGGCCGAAGGCAAGATCCGCGAGAAGGTCCTCGAGCGCGCCACCACCACCCGGGTGGCCGTGACCAGCGCCGAGATCGACCACTCGCTGTACGCCGCCGGCCGCAAGGCAGGCCTGAGCCCGGCCTCGATCGCGGTGATGACCGACGAGATCTTCAAGTACGACATCGACTTCAAGGACGTGCAGCCCGGCGACCGCTTCAGCGCGGTGGTCGAGGAGGTGTGGCGCGAAGGCGAGCGCATCGGCGGCGGCCGCATCCTGGCGGCAAGCTTCACCACCGGCGGCAAGACTTTCACCGGCCTGCGCTTCGAGCACGAGGGCAAGGTCGGCTACTACACCCCCGAAGGGCGCCCGCTGAAGAAGAGCTTCATCCGCATGCCGATCCCGTAT
>JAEWAG010000287.1 GCA_023391775.1 Pseudomonadota bacterium
CAGCGACATGGATCGCCATTACTACGCCAGCCATTCGCTGACCCTGGCCCAGCACCCCTCGGAAACAGAGGAGCGGCTGATGGTCCGGCTGCTGGCGTTCGCGCTGTACGCGCAGGAGCGGCTGGAGTTCGGTCGCGGCCTGAGCAGCGACGAGGACCCGGACCTGTGGCTGCGCGACTACACCGGCGACGTGGAGCTGTGGATCGACCTCGGCCAGCCGGACGAGTCGCGGGTGCGCAAGGCCTGCGGGCGCGCCCGCCAGGTGGTGGTGGTCAACTACGGCGGCCGCGCCGCCGACCTGTGGTGGGAGCGCAACGCCAGCGCGCTGGCCCGCCACCGCAACCTCACCGTGCTCGACCTGCCGGCCGCGCCGCTGGAAACGCTGGTGGCGATGTACACGCGCGGCATGCGCCTGGACGTGCAGATCCAGGATGGCGAGGTGCGGGTGCTGGACGAGCGCGGCGCCGAGGTGGTGCTGCAGCCGGAGCCGCGGATGGCGGCGCCGTCCCCGCGGCGCTGATGGGCGGCCATCCCGCCCGCTACGACGCAATCATCATCGGTGCCGGCGCCGCCGGCCTGATGTGCGCGCTCACCGCCGGCCAGCGTGGGCTGCGCGTGCTGGTGGTCGAGCACGCCAACAAGCCGGGCAAGAAGATCCTCATGTCCGGCGGCGGGCGCTGCAACTTCACCAACACCGGCACCACGCCCGCCAACTACATCTCCGCCAACCCGCACTTCTGCAAGTCGGCGCTGGCGCGCTACACGCCGTGGCACTTCATCGACATGGTGGACCGGCACCGCATCGCCTGGCACGAGAAGGCGCCGGGCCAGCTGTTCTGCGACGTCTCCTCCAAGCTGATCGTGAAGATGCTGCTGGACGAGTGCCAGGCCGCCGGCGTGGAACTGCGCACGCAATGTGCGGTGGAGGCGGTGGACCAGCTCGACGCGGGCGGCTTCCTGCTCCATACCACCCAGGGACGCTTTGCCGCGCCGTCGCTGGTGGTCGCCACTGGCGGGCTGTCGATCCCGAGCATGGGCGCGACCGGCTTCGGCTACGAGCTGGCGCGGCGGTTCGGCCACCCGGTGCTGCCCACCCGTGCCGGCCTGGTGCCGCTGACCCTGTCCGGCCGCCACCAGGAACGCCTGGCCGACCTGTCCGGCGTGGCGCTGGAGGTGGAGGCCCGCTGCAACGGCCGCAGCTTCCGCGAGGCCATGCTGTTCACCCACCGGGGCGTCAGCGGCCCGGCGATCCTGCAGATCTCCTCGTACTGGCAACCCGGCGACGCGCTGCTGCTGGACCTGCTGCCCGGGTGCGACGCGGGTGAATGGCTGCGCGCGCAGCAGAAGGCGCGCCCGGATGCGGAGCTGAAGACCGTGCTGTCCGAGGTGCTGCCGCGACGGTTCGCGCAGCGCCTGTGCGAGCTGTGGCTGCAGAACCGGCCGATGCGCCAGCTCGACGTGCCGCAGCTGCGCAAGGCGGCCGAGGTGCTGTCGGCCTGGCCGCTGGTGGCCAGCGGTACCGAGGGCTACCGCACCGCGGAGGTCACCCTTGGCGGCGTGGACACCCATGGCGTGTCCTCCAGCACGATGGAGTCGCGCAACGTGCCGGGCCTGCATTTCATCGGAGAGGTGCTGGATGTGACCGGCTGGCTGGGCGGCTACAACTTCCAGTGGGCCTGGGCTTCCGGACACGCCGCCGGGCAGGCGCTGCAGCCGGCGACATGAAACGTTCAAGGATGCGGCCGCAGCCCGCACCATCTTTCACCGGCGGGTGACGGCGGGGCTGTGAACCTGCTGGGCAGGGGATGGAATGCGGCAGCCGGGGGAGGCGCGCCGGAACGAGGAAAGGCACGATGCCCCAGGTACAACTGCCGGCGCGACAGGCGGTCATGATCGATATCGACCGCGAGAGAGAGCACTGGCGCCAGCATTACCAGTCGCTGCCGCGGGCCCGTGCCATGCGCAGCTTCGCCCGCTACTGGCCGGTGCTGTGCGCCGCCTACGACGTCTATCTCAACAATCCCCGGGCCGAGCCGGTCGAAGGGCTGGAACTGTTCCTGCAGCGCGAGAGCGTGGCCCTGAGCCTGCTCAACGAGGACGAGGCCGGGCAGGTGTTCGCCCACGTCTGGGAACGCATCCGCGACGCCACCGGCTGAGCCGCGCCGCGCAGACGGCCCCCGCCGGGCAGCGGCCGGGGCGCGCGTCAGTAGCGGATTTCCGCGTTTCGTCGCGCCGGACCGCGTCCGGTCGCAGGCCCGGTTCCACCCCGGCACCGGACCGCTATCCTCGGCCGCAACTTTCCTGCCGACCGGGTGTCGCGTGTCCTCCAGCCTGTTCCTGGCCCTGCGTGTCCTGTTCGCCTGGGCGGTGGCCATCCTCCTCGCCGGCTTCGTCTGGGCAGGCCTGTTCGGCGACATCGGCGGCGTGTTCGCGCTGCTGGCGCTGCTGGCCATGGCCCTGGCGGTGCTGGGCGTGTCCACCCACGTGCGGCGCGTGCACCTGCTGGCCGGCCGGGTCGACCCGGCCACCCTGGCCAACCGCCAGCAGCGGCGGATCGAACTGCCGATGGAGGCCGATGCGGCCTTCGACGTGGTCGCCGACGCGGTCCGCCAGCTGCCGCGGGTGGAGGACGTGGAGCTGCAGCGCGGCAGCCTGCAGCTGCGCGCGCGGGTGCGCCGCTCCGATCCTTTCGGCGGCGCGCGGCCCTCGCGCTGGAACCTGCTGGCGCGCTTCGCGGTCACCCACGACCGGGTGTTGGCCACGGTCCATCCGGGGACCGGCACGGTGGGGGTCACCCTGCTGTGCGAGCCGGACGCGGCGCACTGGGTGGACCTGTTCGCCCTGGACGAGGGCAGCAACTACGACAACGCCGAGGGCGTGCTGCGCGCGCTGACCCACCAGGTCGCCGCGCAGCGTCGCGAGGAGCAGGCCCGTGCCGAGCGCGAGGCCACCGGCAACGCGCTGACCGTGGCCCGGCTCAACCTGCTGCAGGCGCAGGTCGAGCCGCACTTCCTCTACAACACCCTGGCCAACGCGCAGGTGCTGGCACGCACCGACCCGCCGCGCGCCGAGCAGATGATCGGACACCTGATCCAGTACCTGCGCCACTCGCTGCCGCGCGAGCACGACACCCTGTCGACCCTGGGCGAGGAGCTGGAACGCACCCGTGCCTACCTGGAG
>JAEWAG010000089.1 GCA_023391775.1 Pseudomonadota bacterium
CCCCCTTTCTTCTGCCTGGCGTTCGGGAACCGGGGTGTAGCATCCGGATTCGTACGAGCCCGTACGCCCACGACCACCACCCGGAGAGCAGGCCATGAGTACCATCGAAAAGCTTCAGCACGTTTCGCCCTACCCAACCATTCGCGTGGAGGGCCCGGCCGACGGCAGCGCCCATTGGCTTTACATGCATGCCGACGCGCATGCCGGCGTGCGCCCCTGCTGCCGCTTCGAGATGCTCGAGGACATGTGGAGCTACATGAGTGCCATGACCCGGCCGCAGGCACAGCGCGTGCCCGGCCAGCTGCGCCACTTCGTGCTGGCATCGGCCGCGGACGCGTACAACCTCGGCGGCGACCTGGACCTGTTCCGGCACCTGATCCTCGCCGGCAACCGCGAGCAGCTGCTGGCCTACGCGCAGCGTTGCGTGGAGGGCGTGCACCACGTGCACACCGGTTTCGGTGGCGATGTGCACACCGTGGCGCTCATCCAGGGCGATGCGCTCGGCGGCGGACTGGAGATGGCGCTCGCCTGCCACACCATCGTCGCCGAGGAAGGCGTGGGCATGGGCCTGCCGGAAGTGCTGTTCGGCCTGTTCCCGGGCATGGGGGCGTACTCGTTCCTCTGCAAGCGCGTGAGCCCGCGCCAGGCCGAGCGCATGATCCTCGGCGGCGAGATCTACAGCAGCGAGGAAATGCACCGCCTGGGCGTGGTCGACGTGCTGGTCCCCAAGGGCGAAGGCGAGGCCGCGGTGCGCGACCTGATCCGCCAGCAGCAGCGCGCCCCGCACGCGAACCTCGCGATGAACGCGGTGCGGGCTGTGGGCCAGCCGGTCAGCTACGAGGAACTGCTGGCCATCACCGAAGTATGGGTCGATACCGCCCTGGACCTGGGCGAGCGCTCGCTGCGGACCATGGAGCGCATCGTGCGCGCGCAGAGCCGCCGCGCGGGCATGCCGGCGAACTGATCGAAGTGCGGGAGGGCGTGGGGTCAGGTCCGGCCGAGGCCGGCCCTGGCTGCCGCACTCAGGATTCCTGCCCCTCGCCGGTTCCCGGGCTGCGCACGAGGCGCGCATCGAGCGCTCGCCGGCCCTGCTCCAGCGCCTGCGCCAACCGCTCCAGCTGCTCGCGCCATTCGCCACGCATCTGCCACTCCGGCAGGCGCATCAGGGTTCCGCCCAGCTCGGCGAGCTTGACTAGGCCCATGTTCGCGGCCACGCCCTTGATCGCATGGGCATGGTCACGCATCTGCGACCAGTCCGCTTCCTCGCCCGCCCTCTGCATCGAGGCAAGGCACCCTTCGGCGTCGCTGACGCAGTGACGCACGAACTCCCGCTCGAAGTTGCTGCCCATGCCCATCGCCGCCAGCTCGTCGAGCACCGACGGATCCAGCGCCCGGCTCGTATCCTCGGCCGGCGGCCGCGCCGGCAGTGGCACCGGCCGGCGCGCGCGCTTGAGCGCGATGTCGGCCAGCACGTCCAGCAGGCGCGCCGCCGCCACCGGCTTGGCCAGGAAAGCGTAGGCACCGGCCGTCTCGCAGCGCTGGATGGATTCCGGCGTCACGTCCGCGCTGAGCACCACCACCGGCGTGGCCGGGCCGCCGCCTGCCTGCATCACGTGCAGCTGGCGCAGCAGGTCCAGGCCGCTGATGCCGGGCATGTGCAGGTCGACCACGGCCAGGTCGTAGTCGCGGTCGGCCATGGCGTCGAGCACCTCCTCGCCGCCGGCCACGCAGGTGACCTTGTGCCCGGCCTTCTGCAACAGCCGCTGCAGCACCATCCGGTTGGCCTCGTAGTCGTCGGCCACCAGCACCTGCATGCTGCGCACCCGCGCGCGGTGGCGCAGGAACGGATCGGCGAATGCGATCACCTTGCCATTGTCGTCCTGCCCGTCTCCGTGGCCGACATCCACCGCCGCCACCTGCACGGGCGCCTGGGCCGCGTCGAACGGCACCTCGAACCAGAAGCGGGTCCCGCGCGGCTGCAGGCTCTCGAAACCGATCCGCCCGCCCATCGCCTCGACCAGGCCGCGGGCGATGGTCGTGCCCAGGCCGGTGCCGCCGTAGCGGCGTGCGAGGCCGGCATCGGCCTGCTCGAAAGCCTGGAACAGGCGCTCGCGCATGCCTTCGGGAATGCCGATGCCGGTGTCGCTGACGATGAAGCGCAGGCGCACGCCGCCGGCCTCGGCGGCACCGGCCACCTGCACGTCCACGCGCACGCGTCCGGCATCGGTGAACTTGACCGCGTTGCCGACCAGGTTGAGCAGCACCTGGCGCAGGTGGCCGGCATCGCCGCGCACCAGCGCGGGCACGGCCTCCTCGACCACGACCAGGTACTCCAGCCGCTTCTGCCGCGCCTGCGGATGCAGGATCAGGCCGATCGAATCGACCACCTCGCGCGGGGAGAAATTGCCCGGGTTGAGCTTGACCTTGCCGGCCTCGATCGCCGAGATGTCCAGCACATCCTCCACCAGCGCCATCAGGCTGCGGGTGGAGGCCTGGATGGTGCGCAGGCACTCGCGCTGCTCGCCGTCCAGGCGGGTGGTCGACAGCAGCTCGGTCATTCCCGCCAGGCCGTTGAGCGGAGTGCGGAACTCGTGGCTCATGTTGGCCAGGAAGCGGCTCTTGGCCTCGCTGGCGCGCTGCGCCTCCTCGGTGGCGCGGGTCAGCTGGCGCAGCAGGCTGGACAGGTACATCGGGATCGCCACCAGCCCCACCAGCAGGCCCACGCCCAGCCCCCGCACCTCGTGCCAGAACTCGGTCATCACCAGCACCGAGCCGAAACATGCCACCGCCATGCACACGGCCAGCGCCAGGTAACGGTTGCCATAGCGCAGGCCGTTGCCGACCGTCACCCACATCACCACCACGTAGACCCAGGCCAGCGGCTCGCCCATGCGGATCATGCCTGCGGCCATCAGCCCGTAATCGGCCAGCATGCCGACCCAGCGGCGCAGGTCCGAGCGGCCGGGGCGGGCCAGCAGCGCCGAGAAGATGCCCAGGCTCAGCAGCAGGCCGGTGAGGACGATGGCCAGCACATCGCGGTACTGGCCGGGGCTGAGGTCCGCGCGCGAGGACGGCAGCAGCACGTAGACCAGGATCACCAGGATCAGCGCGATGCGCACCAGTGCCTGGGCGTGCTCGCTGTCCGGCCGGTTGGCCAGCCGCGACTTCAGCCAGGCCCAGGCCTCAGCCACGGGGTGCCTCCCCGGCCGGCCGCGCCGAGGCGGTGGAGAACTGTTCGCAGATCTCTATCACCCGGTCGCGCGCGCGCAGCAGCGCGTCCACGCAGGCCGGGTCGAAGAGCCGGCCGCGCTGGGCATAGAGGTAGGCCAGCGCCGCATCGATGGTCCAGGGCTCCGTGTACGGACGGCGCGAGATCAGCGCGTCGAACACGTCGGCCACCGCCACGATGCGCGCCTCCAGCGGGATCGCCTCGCCGGCCAGGCCATCGGGATAGCCGCTGCCATCCCAGCGTTCGTGGTGGCGCAGCGCGATCAGCGCGCCGGCCTGGATGAAGCGGTTGGGGCTGTCGGCCAGCAGCTCGTAGCCGATCCGCGGATGGCGCCGCATCACCGCCATCTCCTCCTCATCCAGCTGCCCGGCCTTCATCAGCACCGAGTCGGGGATGGCGATCTTGCCCATGTCGTGCAGCGGCGCGGCCGCTTCGATGGTGCGCACCTCGTCCTCGGGCAGGCCCAGCGACTCGGCCACCAGCGCGGCCAGGCGCGACATGCGTTCCAGATGGGTGCTGGTGCCGGCGTCGCGGAACTCGATGGCCCGTGCCAGCCGCGAGAGGGTCTCCCGTTCGCGCTCCTCCACCTCGTTCATGCTCGCCAGCAGCCGCTGCTCCAGCGACAGCGCCCGTTGCTTGACCGTCTCGGCCTGCTGCCGCAGCTGCAGCAGGTTGTGGCAGCGGGCACGCAGTTCGCGCGGACGCACCGGCTTGACCAGGAAGTCGATGACCCCCGCTTCCAGCGCCGCCTGGCGGATCGGCTCGTCGCCGACCACGGTGATCAGGATGATCGGGATGTCGCGGTGCCGGGGCATGCGCCGGAAACGGCGTGCGAACTCCAGCCCGTCCATCCCCGGCATGCGGTAGTCCAGCAGCAGCAGGTCGACGGGATTGTCCTCGCACCATGCCAGGGCCTGGCGCGCATCGCCGAAGTCGTGCACCCGCAACTCCGAGGCGATGTCCTCGATGATGTGGCGCAGCATCGTCCTTGCCGATGCCTGGTCGTCAACGATGGCGATATCCAAGGCCCTGCCCGTCCCGCCCCGATCCTGTGCGCAGCATAGCCTGCGCCGCGGTCTGCCTGCACCGCCCGCAACCGCGCGCGATGCCGGCTGTGATCCAGTGCCGCTTTCGCGCCCCCCCAGCGCCCGCGCCTACCTCCGGCCCGGCTCAGCCCGGCTGGCCGGGACGCATGTACGGGAACAGGAGGACGTCGCGGATGGAGGTGCTGCCGGTCAGCAGCATCACCAGCCGGTCGATGCCGATACCCAGGCCGCCGGTTGGCGCCATGCCGTACTCCAGTGCACGGATGTAGTCGGCGTCATAATGCATGGCCTCGTCGTCGCCGCCGTCCTTGGCCGCAACCTGGGCCTGGAAGCGCGCCGCCTGGTCTTCCGGGTCGTTCAACTCGGAGAAACCGTTGGCGATCTCCTTGCCGTTGATGAACAGCTCGAAGCGGTCGGTGTAGCCGGCCGCGGGGTCCGAAGCGCGGGCCTGCGGACTGACCGCGTCCGGGTGGTCGGTGATGAAGGTCGGCTGGACCAGGGTGTGCTCGACGGTGGCCTCGAAGATCTCCAGCAGCAGCTTGCCCCAGCCCCAGGACGGCTTGACCTTGATCTTCAGCCGCTCGCAGTGGCGCAGCAGGGCCTCGCGATCGGTGCAGTCGGCCGCGCTGATCTCGGGATTGTGGTGGCGCACGGCCTCGTCCATCCGCCAGCGGCGGAACGCCGGGGCCAGGTCGATGCTGGCGCCGTCCCACTCCACCGCCGTGGTGCCGAGGACCGAGCGTGCGGTGTCGCGGATCACGTTCTCGGTCAGGTCCATGACCTCGTGGTACGTGGCGTAGGCCTCGTACAGCTCGAGCATGGTGAACTCGGGGTTGTGCCGGGTCGACACGCCCTCGTTGCGGAAGTTGCGGTTGATCTCGTACACCCGCTCCAGCCCGCCGACCACCAGCCGCTTGAGGTACAGCTCCGGCGCCACGCGCAGGTACAGCTGCAGGTCCAGCGCATTGTGGTGGGTGACGAAGGGCTTGGCCGTGGCGCCGCCGGGGATGTAATGCATCATCGGCGTTTCCACTTCCAGGAAGCGGCGTTCGTCCAGCCACGCGCGGATCGCCCGGATGATTTTGGAGCGCTTGACGAACACGTCGCGCGCCTCCGGGGTGACGATCAGGTCCACGTAACGCTGGCGGTAACGCTGCTCGACGTCGCTCAGGCCGTGCCATTTGTCCGGCAGCGGACGCAGCGACTTGACCAGCAGTCGCAGCGCGCTGGCCTTGACCGACAGCTCGCCGGTGCGGGTGCGGGTCAGCCCGCCCTCGACCGCGACGATGTCGCCGACGTCGAAGGATTTGAACGCCTCGTAGGCCTCGCCCAGCGCATTGGCCTGCAGGAACAGCTGGATGCGGCCGGACTCATCCATCACCTGGGCGAAGCTGGCCTTGCCCATCACCCGCTTGGCCATCAGCCGGCCGGCGATGGCCACGGTGCGCGGCAGGGCTTCCAGCGCCTCGCCGGTCCAGGTTTCGGCGTCAGCGAACTCGGCCTGCAGGTCGCCGGCGTAGTCGGCGCGCTTGAAGTCGTTGGGGAAGGCGATGCCGCGCTCGCGCAGGGCGGCAAGCTTGGCGCGGCGCTCGGCGATCAGATGGTTCTCGTCGACCGTCGCGGCGGCGGGGGTTTCGTTGGACTGGCTCATGGTCTGGACCGGACATGGCGCGCAGGGGCGCCTGGTTGCGGGGCGGCCCGGCCTGCCTGTGGCAGCGCCGGGCCACCCAGAAACCACGCGCCCGCGCGCAACGTCCGGTCCACAGATGAGCCAGCCCAACGAAGCCCCCGCCACCGCGC
>JAEWAG010000140.1 GCA_023391775.1 Pseudomonadota bacterium
CCGCGGTGCCGCTGCCGCGTCCGCCCGGCCGCGCGGCGCACCGGCGCACCGACCCGGGTTTCACCGTGCAGGGCGTGGGCAACCTGCTGGTCCAGCTGGCGCGCTGCTGCCAGCCGGTGCCGGGCGAGCCGATCGCCGGCTACCTGACCCGCACCCGCGGCGTCACCGTGCACCGGGCCGGCTGCGCCTCCTTCGGGCGCCTGGCCGCCGCCCATCCGCAGCGGGTGCTGCCGGTGGAGTGGGGTTCGGCCGGCGGCGGCTACGAGGTCGACGTGGCGGTCAGCGGCGTGGACCGCAAGTGGCTGCTCAAGGATGTCACCACCCTGGTGGCGCAGGAGGATGCCTACGTGGCCGACATCCGCAGCGAGCTGAATGCCGACGGCCGCGTGCAGCTGCGCCTGCGCCTGCGGGTGGGTGACTACGGCCAGCTCTCCACCCTGCTCGGCAAACTGGATGCGCTGCCCGGCGTGGAGCGCGCCTGGCGCCTGGGCTGAGCCGGCGCGTGGCCGGACGCATGGATCGCGCCGCACTGCAAGGTTTGCCGGCGGATGCCCCGCTGGCATAGGCTTTCGCGCATGAACCCCGGCCCTTCCGTACAGGCAGTCGCTAGCGTCTCGCCGAACCTTGGCGAACCCGTGCCCGACTACGTCCTGGAGCTGGAGCGGGTCGCCGCCTATCTCCCGCGCGAGCACGTGCCGCTGCTGCGCGACGCCTGGCGCGTCGGGGCTACCGCGCACGCCGGGCAGACCCGCAAGTCCGGCGAGCCGTACATCACCCACCCGGTGGCGGTGGCGGCGGTGCTGGCCGAACTGGGCCTGGACGTGGAGACCCTGGTCGCCGCGATCCTGCACGACACCATCGAGGACACGCCGCTGACCCGCGAGGAGCTGGCGGCGCAGTTCGGCGAGGACGTGGCCGAGCTGGTGGACGGCGTCACCAAGCTGGACAAGCTCAAGTTCCGCGACCGCCAGGAGGCGGCGGCGGAGAGCTTCCGCAAGATGCTGCTGGCCATGTCGCGCGACCTGCGCGTGATCATGATCAAGCTGGCCGACCGCCTGCACAACATGCGCACCCTGGGCGCGCAGGGCAGCGAGGCGCGGGCCCGGATCGCCCGGGAGACGCTGGAAATCTACGCGCCCATCGCCCAGCGCCTGGGCATGAGCCTGGTCAAGTCCGAGCTGCAGAACCTCGGTTTCCGCGCGCTGCATCCCTGGCGCCACGCCATCATCGAAAAGCACATCCGCAGCCAGCCGGTGGTGCGGCGCGAGTCGATGGCACAGGTGGAGGTGCAGCTGTCGCAGGGCCTGGCCCGCGAAGGCCTGGAGCACCGCCTGGTCAGCCGGATCAAGACCCCGTGGAGCATCTACAACAAGATGCAGGGCGAGGGCAAAAGCTTCGACCAGGTCATGGACGTGTTCGGCTTCCGCGTGGTGGTGCGCAGCGTTTCCGACTGCTACCGCGCGCTGGGCGCGGTGCATGCGCAGTTCAAGCCGCTGGACGGGCGTTTCCGCGACTTCATCGCCATTCCCAAGGCCAACGGCTACCAGTCGCTGCACACGGTGCTGTTCGGGCCCTACGGCTCGCCGATCGAAGGGCAGATCCGCACCGAGGAGATGGACCTGATCGCCGAGCGCGGCATCGCCGCGCACTGGACCTACAAGCACGGCGGCGACAGCCCCAACAGTGCGCAGAGCCGTGCCCACGCCTGGATCGTGGAGCTGATCGAGTCGCAGCGTGCTGCCGGCTCGTCGCTGGAGTTCCTGGAGAACGTCAAGGTCGATCTGTTCCCCGACGAGGTCTACCTGTTCACGCCGAAGGGCCGGATCCTGTCGCTGCCGCGCAATTCCACCGCGCTGGACTTCGCCTATGCGGTGCACACCGACGTGGGCAACCAGGCCGTGGCCGCGCGCGTGGACCGCAAGCTGGCGCCGTTGAAGACCAAGCTCTCCAGCGGCCAGACCGTGGAGGTGATCACCGCCCGCTCGGCTGCGCCCAAGCCGCAGTGGCTGGAGTTCGTGGTCACCAGCAAGGCGCGCACCGCCATCCGCCACCAGCTCAAGCAGCTCGAGCACGAGGATGCCGTGCAGCTGGGCCACCGCATGCTGGACCGTGCGCTGGAGGCGATGGGCAGCTCGCTGGAGCGGCTGCCGGCCAAGCGCCTGGAGTCGTTCCTGTCCGAGCATCGTTTCCCTCGGCTGGAAGCATTCCTGGCCGAGGTCGCCTTGGGCAACTGGATGCCCAGCCAGGCCGCGCAGGCGCTGATGGCCCATGCCGAGTTGCGAGGCGGCGCCCATTCAAACCACTCGCAGGAAAAGATCCTGAGCAACGGCACCGAGGGCGGGGTGGTCAGCTTCGCCAACTGCTGCCAGCCGATCCCCGGCGACGAGATCATGGGCTACCACACCGCCGGCAAGGGCGTGGTGGTACACCGCCTGGACTGCCCGAACCTGGCCGAGTTCCGCAAGTCGCCCGAGCGCTGGGTGCCCATCGACTGGGACCCGAACGTCACCGGCGACTACGACTCGTCGCTGATCGTGGACGTGGAGAACCACACCGGCGTGCTGGCCCAGCTGGCCGCCGCGGTGGCGCAGAGCCACTCCAACATCGAGCGGGTGGACTACCTGGACCGCGACATGAATGCCGCGCAGCTGCGCTTTGCCATCCAGGTGCGCGACCGCACCCATCTGGCCGAGGTGATCCGCCGCCTGCGCCGGCTCAACGTGGTGCAGGGCGTGCGCCGACAGTAGGCGGCGCGGTGTGTTGCGGCTCCGGCGGCCGCCGGGGCGGTAGAATCCGCCCCTGTCCACACCCCGGGGAATTAGCCCAATGCTGCAGATCGTCCAGACCGACCACGCTCCGGCCGCCATCGGCCCGTACTCCCAGGCCGTGCGCAGCGGCAACACCGTGTACTTCTCCGGGCAGATCCCGCTGGTGCCGGCGACGGGCGAGGTGGTCGAAGGCGGCATCGAGGCGCAGGCGCGCCAGGTGTTCGAGAACCTCAAGGCGGTGGCCGAGGCCGCCGGCGGTTCGCTGGAGCGGGTCGTGCGCCTGGGGCTGTACCTGACCGACCTGTCGCAGTTCGCCGCGGTCAACGCGGTGATGCAGCAGTACTTCACCGCCCCGTATCCGGCGCGCTCGACCATCGGCGTGGCCGCGCTGCCCAAGGGCGTGGCATTCGAGGCCGATGCGGTGATGGTGCTCGACTGACCGCGCCGGCGTGGCCCCGTCCCGTGTCCGTGCGCCGGTCCTGGCAGGGCAGGACGCCACGCCGCTGACGGCCCTGCGCGGGGTCGGGGCCAGGTTGGCCGCCAGCCTGGCAGCGCGCGGGCTGGAGCGGGTGCAGGACCTCTGGTTCCTGCTGCCGCTGCGTTACGAAGACCGCACCCGGCTGACCGCCATCGCCGACCTGCGCAATGGCGAGCCGGCCCAGGTCGAAGGCACGGTGGAGGCGGTCGAGCGTGGCTTCCGCTACCGGGCCACCCTGCGGGTGGCGATCGGGGATGGCAGCCACCGCACCCTGGTATTGCGCTTCTTCCATTTCCGGGCCGCCCAGGTGGCGCAGTTCCGGCCGGGCGTGCGCCTGCGCTGCTTCGGCACGCCCCGTCCCGGGCAGAACGGGCTGGAGATCGTGCATCCCAGCTACCGGGTCCTGGCGCCGGACGAGGAGCCGGGCCTGGGCCAGTCCCTGGATCCGGTCTATCCGGCGGTGGAAGGTGTCGGTCCGGCCACCCTGCGCAAGCTGATCGCGCAGGCGCTGGACCTGCTGCCACCTGCGGCCGCGCTGGAACTGCTGCCGCCGGATGCGCCGGGCCTGGCCGGCCTGCCCGGGTTGCGCGACTCGCTGCTGGTACTGCACCGCCCGGCGGCCGACGCCGACCTGGCGGCCCTGGCC
>JAEWAG010000150.1 GCA_023391775.1 Pseudomonadota bacterium
TCCCCCCCCGGGCGGGGTCAGCCCCCCCGGCGGCGCTTCCAGGCGATCCACACGGTGCCGACCGGTTTGTCCTCGCTGCCGCCGCCCGGGCCGGCGATGCCGGTCACCGCGACGGCAATGCTCGCACCGGAGCGCACCAGCGCACCGGAGACCATCTCGATCGCCGTCTCGCGGCTGACCGCGCCGTGCTCCTCGATCGTCTGCGGGCGCACGCCCAGCATCGCCTGCTTGGCTTCGTAGCTGTAGACCACCATGCCGCAGTCGAACCACGCCGAGGACCCGGCGATGTCGGTCAGGCACTTGGCGATCCAGCCGCCGGTGCAGCTTTCCGCGGTGACCAGGTGTTCGCGGGCCGCGGCAAGCCGCTCGCCGAGGGCCTGGGCCTGTTCGCGCAGGCGTGCGTCGGAAGGAAGCGGCATGGCATGTTCCAGTAGGCAGGCCGCCCGTTTTACCGCGGAACGACAGCCGTGTCGCGCGGCTCAGGCGTGGCCGCAGCCCTCGCAGTCGCCCCCGCCCCGCTCCATCTGCAGGGTCAGGTGGCTGATGTGGTGGCGCGTGGCGATCATCACCGCCAGGTCGCGCCGCACCTGGTCGGCGTCGGCGCCTTCGACAACCACTACGTGCGCGCTCAGCGCGGGACTGCGCGAGGCCAGCGCCCACACATGCAGGTCGTGGATACCGGCCACGCCCGCATGCATCCCGATGTCCCGGCGCAGGGCGGCCAGGTCCACACCCGCCGGCACGCCCTCCATCAGCACATTGAGCGCCTCGCGCACCAGGATCCAGGTACGGGGCAGCACCCACAGCCCGATCGCCACCGCCAGCAGCGGATCGACCCAGGCCCAGCCGGTGAAGTGGATCACCACCGCCGCGACGATCACCGCCAGCGAGCCGAGCATGTCGCTCCACACCTCCAGGTATGCACCCTTGAGGTTCAGGCTCTCGCCGGCGCCGGCGTGCAGCAGCTTCATCGCCCACAGGTTGCAGAGCAGGCCGACCACGGCCACGCCAAGCATTCCCAGGCTGGCCACCGGCAGCGGCGCCTGGAAGCGGTGCCATGCTTCCCACAGGATGTAGCCGGCCAGCACGAACAGCAGCCCGCCGTTGGCCAGCGCGCCAAGCGCCTCGAACCGCGCGTAGCCGTAGGTGCGCCGTGCATCGGGCGGGCGCCGCGACAGGCGCACGGCCACCAGCGCGATAGCCAGGGCCAGCGTGTCGGTGGCCATGTGCGCCGCATCGGAGAGCAAGGCCAGGCTGTTGGTGAACCAGGCCCCGGCCAGCTCGACCAGCAGCACGGTCGATGTCAGGCCCAGCGCCCACCAAAGCGGCCGCTCGTGGCGGATCTGAGCCGGCACGTGGTTGTGCCCGCCGGGCCCGTGCGCGTGCCCGCCGTGGCCATGGTGATGCGCCTGGCTCTGCGCCGGGCAAGGCCCGGAGGCCGAGCCATGCGCGTCACGGCCGGCCGTTCGCGCCGCAGCGTCGTGGCTGTGATCGTGATTGGAATCTGGGTGATGTGCCATGGAGGCGGACTATCGGCCGGGCACCCGGGCGGAGACTATTACAAAGGCGGCGCGGATGCGCCTGCGGTGTGCAATGCGCGGCAGGCGCGCACGTGCAGGACTGACCGTCGCGTTTTCCGATGCCGCCCCCTCACCCCGCGACCGCGACGGATGGGCGAGAATTCCGCGCTTGTCCGCAGCACCCCGGTTACCGTGAACCCCTCTGCCGAACCCACCGCGCTCGATCCGCACCTGCTCGCCGACTGGACCCGGTTGCTGGCGCGGGCGGGTGACCCGGTCGCCGGCCTGCTGGCCGAGGTGGTGGCCGACAACGGCCCGGCCCTTGCCGACCACTTCTACGGCGGTATGCTCGGTGACCCGCGTGCGGCGCGCTTCCTGGACCCGGAGCAGGTCCGCAGCCGGCTCAAGCCCTCGCTGCAGCGCTGGCTGCGCGAGTTGGTGGTGGCCAGCGGGAGCGATGTGGAGGCGGTGTACCGGCTGCAGGAACACGTGGGCCAGGTGCACGCGCGCATCGGCATCCCGGTCGACCTGGTCGGTCGCGGCGCCCGCATGCTCAAGGCGCGCTTGCGCGCGGACATCCGCAGCCGCGCCGCCGACCACGCGCAGGCGCTGGATGCGACCGTGCGCCTGGACGCGCTGATCGACCTCGCCCTGGAGTCCATGACCCGCGCCTACGCCCGCTCGCGCGAGGCGGCCGGCGAGCTGGACGGCTCCTTCCGCCTGTTCTCGCTGATCCAGAACGTCAGCACCGAACGCGAGCGCCAGCGTGCCCTGCTGCTGGCCTGGGAGAACACGCTGCTCTATGCGCTGACCGCCGACCAGCCCGGTCCGCCGGAAACGCTGCTGCTGTCGCGCTCGGAGTTCGGGCTGTGGTTCCTGCACAAGGGCCTGGCCAGCTTCGGCGAAACCGCCGAGACCCGCGAGGTCGCGCAGCTGTCCGAGCGCATCGACGCGGCGCTGCGCCAGCGCCTGCCTGGTGCGACCAGCATCGCCGCACGCCGGCTGCTGCTGGACGAGGTGCGTGAAATGACCGGCAGGATCCGCCACCTGATCGGGATCATGTTCGAGGGCATCGGCGACCTGGAGTCCGGCCGCGACGCGCTGACCAGCCTGCTCAACCGCCGCTTCCTGCCGACCATCCTGCGCCGCGAGGTCGCGCTGCAGGCCAGCACCGGCCGCCAGTTCGCGGTGCTGATGCTGGACCTGGACCACTTCAAGTCGATCAACGACGCGCACGGCCACGAGGCCGGCGACCGCGCCCTGCAGCACGTGGCCTCGCTGCTGATGGAGAACACCCGCGGCAGCGACTACCTGTTCCGCTACGGCGGCGAGGAATTCGTGGTGGTACTCGGCTCGGTCAGCCACACCGAGGCCCTGGCCATCGCCCAGGCCCTGCGCCGGGCGATCGCCGCCACGCCGGTGGTGCTGACCGGCGGCACGCGGCTGTCGCTGACCGCCAGCATCGGCGTGGCCCTGCAGGACGGCCATCCGGACTACGAGCGGGTCCTGGCCCGCGCCGATGCGGCGATGTACCAGGCCAAGCGTGGCGGCCGCGACCGGGTGGTGGTCGCCGACGGCGAACTGCCCGAGCCTCCCGGCCAGCGCGCGCTGCGGGGGTAAGCCGGCGCGGGCCGTTACAATTGGCGGCCCCGCAACGCCCCTGGTCCGATGTCCAAGTCCGCCGACAAGTCCGAGCACACCCCGCTGATGAAGCAGTTCTTCGCCGCCAAGGCGGAGTACCCGGACCTGCTGCTGTTCTTCCGGATGGGCGACTTCTACGAGCTGTTCTATGACGATGCGCGCAAGGCCGCGCGCCTGCTCGACATCACCCTGACCCAGCGCGGCAGCTCCGGTGGCGCGCCGATCCCGATGGCCGGCGTGCCGGTGCATGCCTACGAGGGCTACCTGGCGCGGCTGGTGGCGCTGGGCGAGTCGGTGGCCATCTGCGAGCAGATCGGCGACCCGGCGGCGAGCAAGGGCCTGGTCGAACGCAAGGTGGTGCGGATCGTCACTCCCGGCACGGTCACCGACGAGGCGCTGCTGGACGAGCGCCGCGACACCCTGCTGATGGCGGTGGCCCGCGGCCGTTCGGGCTATGGACTGGCGTGGGCCGATCTTTCCGCCGGACGCTTCCTGGTCAGCGAAGTCGAGAACGATGACCAGCTCGAGGCCGAGCTGGCCCGTCTGGAGCCTGCCGAACTGCTGGTGCCGGACGAGGAAGGCTGGCCGCCGCTGGCCGCCGGCGCGCTGCGTCGCCGGCCGCCGTGGCTGTTCGACCCGGACAGCGGCCGCCGCCAGCTGCTGCGCTTCTTCGGCCTGCACGACCTCACCGGTTTCGGCATCGACGACCGCCCGCTGGCCATCGCCGCCGCCGGCGCGCTGCTGGGCTACGTCGAGGAAACCCAGAAGCAGCAGCTGCCGCACCTGACCTCGATCGCGCTGGAGACCTCCGGCGAGGCGATCGCGATGAACGCCGCCACCCGCCGCCACCTGGAGCTGGACACCCGCGTCGACGGCCAGACCCGGCACACCCTGCTGGGCGTGCTGGACTCGACGATCACCCCGATGGGCGGGCGCCTGCTGCGGCGCTGGCTGCACCGTCCACTGCGCGACCGCGGCGTGCTCGGCGGCCGCCATCATGCGGTGGCCACCCTGATCGAGCAGCGCGCCGATGCCGACCTGCGCGACGGCTTCCGCGGCCTGGGCGACGTCGAGCGCATCCTCACCCGCGTCGCCCTGCGTTCGGCGCGGCCACGCGACCTGTCGACCCTGCGCGATGCGCTCGCCCTGCTGCCCGGCATCCGCCAGGCGCTGGCGCCGCTGGATTCGCCGCGGCTGCCGGCGCTGTCGGCCGCGCTGGGCCAGCATGACGAGACCGCCCACCTGCTGGCTTCGGCCATCGCCCCGCAGCCGCCGCTGAAGCTGGCCGACGGCGGCGTGATCGCCGAGGGCCATGACGCCGAGCTGGACGAGCTGCGCCGCCTGTCGACCCACGCCGACCAGTTCCTCGTGGACCTGGAAGCGCGCGAGCGCGCGGCCACCGGCATCGCGACGCTGAAGGTCGGATACAACCGCGTCCACGGCTATTACATCGAGATCAGCAAGGGCCAGTCCGACAGGGCCCCGGTGCACTACACCCGGCGCCAGACCCTGACCGGCGCCGAGCGCTACATCACCGAGGAGCTGAAGTCCTTCGAGGACAAGGTGCTGTCCGCGCGCGAGCGTGCGCTGGCGCGCGAGAAGTTCCTGTACGAGGCGCTGCTGGATGCGCTCAACGCCGTGCTGGAACCGCTCAAGCGCTGTGCGGGCGCGCTCAGCGAGCTGGACGTGCTGGCCGCCTTCGCCGAACGTGCGCAGGCGCTGGACTGGTCGCGCCCGGAGCTGACCGACGCGCCCTGCCTGTGCATCGAGCGCGGCCGCCATCCGGTGGTCGAGGCCGTGCGCGAGGAGCCGTTCGAGCCCAACGACCTGGAGCTGTACGGCGACCGCGACGGCAGCGCGCGGCGGATGCTGGTGATCACCGGCCCGAACATGGGCGGTAAATCGACCTACATGCGCCAGAACGCGCTGATCGTGCTGCTGGCGCATATCGGCAGCTTCGTGCCGGCCAGCCGCGCACAGATCGGCCCGATCGACCGCATCCTCACCCGCATCGGTGCGGGCGATGACCTGGCCCGCGGCCAGTCCACCTTCATGGTGGAAATGGCCGAGACCAGCTACATCCTCCACCACGCCACCGCGCAGTCGCTGGTGCTGATGGACGAGATCGGCCGTGGCACCTCGACCTACGACGGCCTGGCCCTGGCCGACGCGGTCGCGCGGCACCTTGCCACGGTGAACCGCTGCTGGACCCTGTTCGCCACCCACTATTTCGAGCTGACCTCGCTGGCCACGCCCGAGAGCGGCATCGCCAATGTGCACCTGGATGCGGTCGAGCACGGCGACTCGCTGGTGTTCATGCATGCGGTGCGCGAAGGTGCGGCCGACCGCAGCTTCGGCCTGCAGGTGGCGGCGCTGGCCGGCCTTCCCAAGGCAGCCCTTGCGCAGGCGCGCCGTCGCCTGGCCGAACTGGAGCAGCGTGGCCGCGAGACCCATGCCGCCGAAGTCGCGCCGCAGGCGCTGGATGCGCCGCAGCAGTTCGGGCTGTTCGCGCAGGCGCCGTCCGCGGCGCAGGAAGCGCTGGCCGCGCTGGACCCGGACGAGCTGACCCCGAAGCAGGCGCTGGAGGCGCTGTACCGGTTGAAGTCGCTGCTGTAGAGCCCGCGCGTAGCCCGGATAAGGCCGCAGGCCGCATCCGGGGACGACCGCCGTACCGAACCCGGCGCATCCACCCCGTAAAGCCCCCGGATGCGCTTCGCTTATCCGGGCTACAGCGCGCGGATGTCCGCCGGCGGGTTCATCCAGTTGTCGTTGAGGCCGTCGGCGTAGCGCAGCGGCCCGGAGAGCAGTTCGTCGGTGCTGGCGTCGTCCAGGGTGTTGACCTGCACCGACACGAACGCGCCGCCGGCCTCCGGTATGTAGCCGTGGCCATACACCGTCACCCCGCAGCGGTTGCAGAAGCGGTGGTGGATGTTGCCCTCACGCCACTCTTTGGCGTAGTCGCCCAGCACCTCTTCGCCCTGCAGCAGTTCGAAATCCTTCGCGGTCGCGCTCCAGTTGCGGATCTTGCTGCCGTAGGTGCAGTTGCAGCGGCCGGTGCCGGCGGCCAGGTCGAGGGTGGCCTGGTAGCGCACCGCGCCGCAGTGGCAGCTGCCGTGGTAGGTCCTGTCCATGGATCAGGCCCCCTGGGGCTGGGCATGGGATGGATGGGCGGCGGCCAGCTCGTTGTCGCGCGCGTTGGCGGCCACGGCGGCCGGGCGCGCGGCGTGCAGCTGGGCGAAGGCGGTGAACGCGGGCTTCTTCTCCAGCGCGCCGATCATCATGTAGTAGCCGAGGAAGGCCGCCATCAGCAGGTCGGCGGTGGTGAAGTGCTCGCCGACCAGGTGCCGGCGCCCGGCCACCGCCTGCTCCAGGGTGCGGAGCAGGTCCGCCTCGGCGCCGTAGCCTGCCGACAGCGGCCGGGCCAGGGCGCCCGCTTCCTTGGCCGTCAGCAGCGATTCGACCGGTCCGGCGAGGAAGAACAGCCAGCGGTAGTAGCTGCCGCGCTGCGGCGAACCCGGCGGCGGCGCCAG
This sequence comes from Pseudomonadota bacterium, assembly GCA_023391775.1. GTDB lineage: Bacteria > Pseudomonadota > Gammaproteobacteria > Xanthomonadales > Xanthomonadaceae > Pseudoxanthomonas. Next base: position 6,692 of record JAEWAG010000150.1, read on the forward strand.
CCCCTTCTCCGGCACCAGGTCGGCCAGGTAGGCGCAGATGGCGGCGTTCTCGGTCACCACCACGTCGCCATGGCGGATCGCCGGCACCTTGCCCATCGGATTGACCGCCAGGTAGGCCGGCGCCTTCATCGTGGTGCCGAAGTCGAGCACGACTTCTCCATACGGCAGACCGGTCTCCTCCAGCATCCAGCGGGTGATACGCGCCCGCGACTGGGGGTTGGTATAGAACGTCAGCGTCTTGCCCATCGGTCGTCTCCGTCACTGGAAGGAACCGGGAGTCTGCGGCGGGGCTGCTGACAGCCCCTGTCAGCAGCGTGGAGGATGCGCCGGTCGCAACGCATTGGCATGGCCCGCCGCGGCAATCCCGCAATGCCTGTCGTCGCCGGACTCGCGGAGGTGCAGCGACGCGCCGCGGATCAGGCGCCTGCACGCGCTTACTGCCGCCGCCATCCGGCCCTGCTACCAGCCGGGGAACGGCGCCCCGGTGACTTCCATGGAAGCGTGTATCCAGATCACTGGCGACCGGATGATTTCCATGCATGCACGTATGGAATTCGCCGGAGTTCCAGTGATTTCCATGCGCGCGCGGATGGAAAT
>JAEWAG010000187.1 GCA_023391775.1 Pseudomonadota bacterium
GTCGCTGCCGGGCTCGGCACGGAACAGATCAGCCGGATCAACACCGACCTGATCGAGGCGCGGAACCAGCTCGCCACCGCCGAAGCGCGGCTCACCGCCGCGCGGGGCGGCGGCGGCGCGGACCTCACGGCGCTGGGTGCCGCCAACCTCACCGCCCAGCGTGCCGCGCTGGACACCGCCAGGCAGGACCTGGAACGGCTTTCCGCCACGCTGGGGCCGAACCACCCCGACGTCCGCGCTGCCCGTTCACGGGTTGGTGACGCGCAGCGCGCGGTGGGCGCCGAGACCGGTCGCGTGGTGCAGGCGCTTGACGCCGAGGCGCGCGCCGCCCGGGCCCGGGTGCGCAGCCTGGAGGAGGCGCTGCGCCAGTCCGAGAGCCGGCTCAACCAGAACCAGTCGGCCGAGATCCAGCTCAACGCGCTGGAACGGGAGGCCGAGGCCGGGCGCAGCCTGTTGCGGGCGGTGCTGGAACGCAGCCAGCAGACGGTGGCTCAGACCGCGATCGAGAAGGCGGATGCCCGCGTCCTCTCCCCCGCCACCCCGCCGGGCCGGCCGAGCTTCCCCAAGGTGACGCTCTTCGTCGGCGCCGCCGTGGTGCTTGGCGTGCTGTTCGGCCTGCTGGTGATCTGGTTCCTGGAACAGGCCGACAGCACCATGCGGTCCGGCGAGGAGATCCGCAGCGCGCTGGGCCTTCCCTGCCTGGCCCTGGTGCCGATGCTGAAGCACGGGCTGCTCGGCCGGCATCGGGTGGAGGATTACGTCGTGCGCAAGCCGCTCTCGCCCTTCGCCGAGAGCATGCGCACACTGCGGGCCGCGCTTTGGCTGGGCAACGAACCGCCGCGGGTTGTCGTCATCACCGCCGCCCGGCCGGGGGAGGGCAAGACCACCACCGCCGTCGCCCTGGCCCGTTCGGCGGCGATGAACGGGGAGCGGGTGCTGCTGATAGATTGCGACGTGCGGCAGCCCTCGCTCGGCCGGGTCTTCCGTTGCGAGGGCGCGGCGGGCGTGACCGACCTGCTGTTGGGCCAGGCGGCGCTGGAGCGCATCATCCGCCGCGACCACCTCTCCAGCCTGGATTACATCCCGGCCGGTGCGGCGGAAATCCACTCCCTCGGCCTGTTCATGAGCGAGGCGATGGCCGGTCTGCTCGACCGGGTGCGGCGTGACTACGACCTCATCGTGCTGGACGCCCCCCCGGCGCTGGCCATGGCGGATGCGCGGGTCGTCGCCCGCCTCGCCGATGCCACATTGCTGTGCGTACGCTGGCGCGACACGCCCCGTTCGGTCGTGCGCAACTCCTTGGGTCTGCTCGAGGATGCCCGCGCCCGGGTGGTTGGCGCCGCGCTGACCCAGGTTGACGCGAAGGTGCATGGCCGCTCCGGCTACGCGGATGCCGAGTTGTATCATCCGCGCTACGGGGGCTATTTCAGGGAGTAGTCGTGGCTCGTTATCTGGTAACCGGTGGTGCCGGCTATGTCGGCAGCCATCTCGTGCATGCCCTCATCGCCCGTGGTGATCAGGTCGTGGTCCTGGACAATCTGCGCCAGGGCCACCGCGCCGCGGTGCCCGACGGCGTGGAACTGGTGGTGGCCGAACTCGCCGACCGCAAGGCCCTGGCCGAGGTCTTCGCCGCCTGGAAATTCGACGCGGTCTTCCACTTCGCCGCGCTTTCCCTGGTTGGCGAAAGCATGCGGGAACCGCTGCGCTATTGTGCCGAGAACCTGGGCAACAGCCTGCGGCTGGCCGAGGCTGCGGTGCAGGCGGGCTGCCTCCGTTTCGTGTTCTCCTCCACGGCGGCGCTGTTCGGCTTCCCCAAATCCGTCCCGATCGCCGAGGATGCCGAGATCGCCCCGGCCTCGGCCTATGGCGAGAGCAAGCTGATGGTCGAGCGGGGGCTTGAATGGGCAGACAAGGTGCACGGCCTGCGCTCCGCCTGCCTGCGCTACTTCAATGCCGCCGGCGCCATGCCGGGCGGCGCCATCGGGGAGGACCACGAGCCGGAGACGCATCTGATCCCGCTGGCGATCCGCGCCGCGCTCGGCAGCGCGCCGCCGCTGACCGTCTTCGGCACCGACTACCCGACGCCGGACGGCACCTGCATCCGCGACTATGTCCATGTCTGCGACCTGGCCGACGCGCATATCCGCGTGCTGGACCGGCTGGAGACTGGCAGCGTCCGCTACAACATCGGCAATGGCGCCGGCTATTCGGTACGCGAGGTGATCGAGACGGTGGAGCGGATCGGCGGCCGCAGGGTGCCGCACAGCTTCGGTCCGCGCCGGCCCGGAGATCCGCCGGTGCTGGTTGCCTCGAATGCCAGGCTGCGGGCCGAAACCGGCTGGGAGCCTCGCTACGCCGCGCTTGACGATATCGTCCGCACTGCCTGGACCTGGCATGCCCAGCATCCGCAGGGCTTCGGTGACCGCACCCTGGCCTGAGGGCGCCGTGCGGCACGCACCATTGCGTGCAGCGGTGGAACGGAAACGGTGTTGCGGCGTTGGCCTGCCGTCCCAGGGGACGGGAGTCGGCGCATGGATGCGAGTTCGGCGGCGGTGCTGCAAAGGCAGTCCGGTCAGCCTTTCGGCAGTTCCGGGGGTGCCGCCGTGCCCGGCTGGCTGACGCGGCTCGTCATGCCGGCAAGCGTCCTGGCTGCTGGCCTGATGCTCATCTGGCCCGCCTTCTGGAACGGCTTCCCGCTGGTCTTCGCTGACAGCGGCACCTATCTCGGCCAGGCATTGATCGGCTATGTCGGCTGGGACCGGCCGCCCTTCTACAGCCTGTTCCTGTTGGTCACGGACCTGCGCCTCTCGCTCTGGCTGCCGATTCTGGTGCAGGGGCTGGTCATGGCGCATCTGCTTTCCCTGGTGCTGCGCGCACTCGGCTGGGCAGGGCCTGTGCCCCTGTTGATGGCGGCGCTGGGCCTTGCCGGCTTCACCGCGCTGCCCTGGTTCGCCGCGCAACTGATGCCCGATATCGGCACCGGCATGGTGGTGCTGGCGCTCTGGTTGCTCGGCTTCCGTGTCAACGTGCTGACCCGATGGGAAAGGCTCTGGCTGTGGCTGCTGGCCTGCGCGGCTGTGGCGATGCACCAGTCGCATCTGCCGCTGGCACTCGGGCTGTGCGTGGTTGGTGGAGCGCTGCTGTGGCGGCGGATGGGGCTGCGTGCCGCCAGGCCGGCGCTGCTGCGCATGGCGGGGCCGCCGCTGGTGGCGGTACTGGCCATCATGAGCGCGAATTTCGCGGCGCATGGCAGGCTTTCGATCTCGCCTTTCGGCTCGGTCTTCCTGGCGACGCGGATGATCTACGACGGGCCGGCCATGAACTGGCTGCGGCAGGCCTGCCCGGAGAACGGCATGCGCATCTGCCCGGTGCTGGACCGCCTCGGGGTGGGGCACAACACCTTCCTCTGGGCCCCCGACAGCCCGTTGCATCACGAGCTCGGTGGCGCCAAGGCCTGGGCGCCGGAAGCCGGACGGATCATTCTCGCCACCCTTGCGCATGACCCCGGCGGCGTGGCTGCCGCTTTCCTCCGCAACACCTGGCGGCAACTCGGCCATGCGGCGACCGGCGACGGGCTGGAGCCCTGGCCGGGGGTGCCGGGACCGGAGCCGCTGATCGCCCGCTTCTTCCCGCAGGAACTGGAAGCTTTCCGCGCCGCGCGCCAGTACCGTGGCCTGCTGCTGCCGGAAGCGCGGAGCGTGGCGCCGCTGCACCAGGCCGCATCGCTGGCCGGGGCCGTGCTGCTGACGCTGCTCCTGCTGCTTCGCGGCCGGCGGCTGAGTCCTGCCGGGTTGGCGCTGGGACTGCTCGTGCTGGCTGCGATCCTCGGCAACGCCATGATCACCGGCGGCCTGTCCGGCCCGGCCGAGCGCTACCAGGCGCGCATCCTGTGGCTGCTGGCCTTCGTGCCCTTGCCCCTGGCGCTTGGGCTGCGGCCGGTGCCGGGGCAGGCGGCGCTGCTCCCGGTGGCGCGCAGGCCACTGGGGTAGCTGGCGGGCGGTAGCGCCAGCTGGGCTGGCCAATGGCTGCCTGATCAGGCCCGAGACCCAGCCACGACCGTCCCGTCACGGCGGAAGGCAGCCCCCAGGCCCGGCTTCAGCCCGTGAAGCGGTCGCGCAGGGGGCGCGCCGGAAAAGCACCGGCCGCCAGGGCCACCGTGAGATGCCGCCGGAAGTTAGCCGCCGCGCAGCGAAAACTCGCGCCAGGATCAGCAGCGCCTTGAGGCGCCCGGCTGGAGCGGTTTCCGTTCGCCTGCGCTCACATCAACCGCTCCAGCCTGTTGTTTTATCGCATTTTCCGAGTCGCCGGCTGATTCCAGCCGGCTTGAAAATGCTCTGGCGGCATGAGCCAAGGCGGCCCTGCGG
>JAEWAG010000215.1 GCA_023391775.1 Pseudomonadota bacterium
ATGGCGTGCTGCGCTACGACATCGCCACCGGTGAACTGGGCGACGTGAACATCAGCGAATGAGCAGTTCGGCGGTACCGGAGTTTGATGGCAAGGCGTTCGTCTCCGGACTGAGCACCGCACCGGGCGTGTACCGGATGTACGCCGCCGACGACAGCCTGCTGTACGTCGGCAAGGCCGGCGCGCTCAAGCGCCGCGTCGCCAGCTATTTCAGCAACACGCCCAAGTCGCCGCGGATCCACGCGATGGTGGCGCAGATCGCGCGCATGGAGGTCACGGTCACCCGGACCGAGGCCGAAGCGCTGCTGCTGGAAAACCAGCTGATCAAGTCGCTGTCGCCGCGCTACAACGTCTCCCTGCGTGACGACAAGAGCTATCCCTACGTGCTGCTGACCCGGGAGGGATGGCCGCGCCTGGCATTCCACCGCGGCCCGCGTGCGGTGCCCGGGCGCTACTTCGGCCCGTATGCCAGCGCCAGCGCGGTGCGCGAGACCATGAACCTCATGCACAAGCTGTTCCGCCTGCGCAGCTGCGAGGACAGCGTGTTCCGCAACCGCAGCCGGCCCTGCCTGCAGTACCAGATCGGCCGCTGCAGCGCCCCGTGCGTGGACCTGGTCGCGCCCGACGACTACGCCGAGTCGGTGCGCCGCGCCTCGCTGTTCCTGGAAGGTCGCAGCGACGAACTGGGCAAGGAACTGTCGGTGGCGATGGAAAAGGCCAGCCAGGCGCTGGAGTTCGAGGAGGCCGCGCGCCTGCGCGACCTGCTGACCTCGCTGCGCGGCATGCAGGCACGCCAGTACGTGGACGGCCACGCCGCCAACCTGGACGTGATCGCGTGCGAGATGCAGGGCACCCATGCCTGCGTGCTGCTGCTGGCATTCCGCGATGGCCGCAACCTGGGTACCCGCGCGTTCTTTCCGCGGACCAATGGCGAAGACAGCCCGGAGGAGGTACTGGCCGCGTTCGTATCCCAGTACTACGCCGAACAGCCCGCCCCGGCGGAGATCGTGCTGGACCGTCCGATCCCGGACGCGGACCTGATCGAACTGGCGCTGGCCGAAAGCGCCGGACGCAAGGTGGCGCTCAAGTCCAGCGTGCGCGGCGAGCGCGCCGGCTATCTGGAACTGGCGCGTCGCAATGCGAAGGTGGCGCTGGGGACCGAGCTGGCAAGCCGCAACGCGCAGCAGGCGCGCAGCGAGGCACTGCGCGAGCTGCTGGGCCTGGACGAGGTCCCGGCGCGGATCGAGTGCTTCGACATCAGCCACACCCTCGGCGAGGCGACGGTGGCCTCGTGCGTGGTGTTCGATCCGGCCGGCCCGGTGCGCAACCAGTACCGGCGCTACAACATCAGCGGGATCGAACCGGGCGACGACTACGCGGCCATGCGCCAGGCGATCGAACGTCGCTTCCGGCGCGCCCTGGAGGCCGATGCCGGACTGGTCGCGCCGCCGGGCGCCAACGCGGTGCTGCCGGACGTGCTGCTGATCGACGGCGGTGCCGGACAGCTTGCGCAGGCGCGCGCGGTACTGGCCGATCTGGGCGTGGAAAACGTGATGCTGGTGGGTGTGTCCAAGGGCGAGCAGCGCCGCGCCGGCGACGAGACCCTGGTCTTCTCCGACGGGCGCGAAGTCAGGCCCGGTGCCGCGTCACCGGCGCTGCAGTTCATCCAGCAGGTGCGCGACGAGGCGCACCGCTTCGCCATCACCGGCCACCGCGGCAAGCGGCAGAAGGCGCGCACCACCAGCCGCCTGGAGGACATCCCCGGCATCGGCCCGCGCCGGCGCGCCGCGCTGCTGCGCCATTTCGGTGGACTGGGCGGGCTGAAGGCGGCCGGCGAGGAGGAGATCGCGCGCGTGGAAGGCATCAATGCGGCCCTCGCCGCGCGCATCTACGCTAACCTGCACGGGCTGCCGTCCCCCGGCGCCGATTCTGCGCAAGACCGATGACGCTGACCCTCCCCACATGGCTGACCCTGCTGCGGATCCTGATGATCCCGGTGCTGGTCCTGGTGTTCTATCTGCCGTACAGGTGGACCAATTTCGCCGCCTCCGGCGTGTTCATCCTGGCCGCGGTGACCGCCTGGCTGGATGGCTGGGTGGCGCGCCGCTACGGCATGCATTCGGCGTTCGGCGCCTTCCTGGACCCGGTGGCCGACAAGCTGATGGTGGCCGTGGCGCTGTTCCTGATCGTCCAGGGGCATCCGACGCCGTGGATGGCGTTCTGGGCGGCGGTGATCGTCGGCCGCGAGATCGCGGTCTCGGCGCTGCGCGAATGGATGGCCGAGCTGGGCCAGCGGGCCACAGTGAAGGTGGCGATGATCGGCAAGGTCAAGACCACCGCGCAGATGGTGGCGCTGTCCTGCCTGCTGTACTCGGTGAACCCGCGCCAGGTCATGCAGGGCACCCATCCGCTGCGCCCGGGCGAGGGCATCTGGATGGGCGAATTCGTGTTCCATACCGGCGACTGGCTGCTGGCCATCGCCGCGGTGCTGACGCTGTGGTCCGGGTTCCAGTACCTGCACGCCGCCTGGCCGGCGCTGCGCGCCGATGAACGGGCCTCGGCCCAGCGCAGCAAGGCGAAAAAAATGCACGGGAGCAGTTGACAGGTTTCGTGAAAACCCTAAAATGCGCGTCTCCCAAGCGGGAATAGCTCAGTTGGTAGAGCGCAACCTTGCCAAGGTTGAGGTCGCGAGTTCGAGTCTCGTTTCCCGCTCCAGATCGATGGTCGTGGCAGGCACCATTCCAGTGCCGGCGACGACGCGACAACGCCCCGGAGACGGGGTTTTGTTTTGAGGGTTCCCGGCGGCTAGACTGCCGGCGGTACCGGTCACCGGCCTGGTGGCAGAGTGGTTATGCAGCGGACTGCAAATCCGCGTACGCCGGTTCAATTCCGACCCAGGCCTCCATCGGTACCGGCGAAAAGAAAATGCGGGAATA
>JAEWAG010000282.1 GCA_023391775.1 Pseudomonadota bacterium
CCCCGAGACGGGGCCGGACGCTTTGTTCGAGCGTGTGCCCGAGGAGCCGCATGCCGGCCAGGCCTGGAACGAGCCGGCGCCGGAAGAGTATTCACCCGCCTGGGCGGCGCGTTTCATGGAGCGCTGGGCCGGCAACCGCGCGGCGATGGAGCAGCAGTACGGCAACGCCGGCGGGCAGGCAGGCCATGGTCCGGGCCACGGCCCGCTGCCGTCGGATCCTGCTGCCCAGGGCGTCCTGCTGGAAGCGCTGCACCAGCTGCTGCAGCACAGCCGCGACCTGCGCGGTGGCGCCGAATCGGCCGCCGGAACGATCCAGCAGGCACAGGGCCAGCAGCGCCCGCTGAGCCAGCGCGAGATGCTGTCGGTGCTGTCCCTGCTGCAGGCCACGCCGACCGCGACCCTGCGCGCGGCCATCGGCGACGAACACGAATCGCTGTCGCAGCGCCTCAAGAGCGAAGTGCTGGCCAACGCCAGCCAGCTGGGCGTGGATCCGTCCAGCACCCGCCTGGACCCGAAGGACGAGGATGCGATCGACCTGGTCGGCATGCTGTTCGACGTGCTGCTGGACGAGCGCGACCTGGCCGGGCGCCCGCGCGAGCTCATCGGCCGCCTGGTGGTGCCATTCGTAAAGGTGGCCCTGCTGGACCGGCGCATGTTCGTGCAGAAGACCCACCCGGCCCGGCGCCTGCTCAACGCGCTGGCCGAGGCCTGCGAAGGCAACCAGGGCGAGAGCGCGGCCGAGCGCACCCTGCTGGCCAAGGTCGAGGAGATCATCGAGCGGCTGGTGGCCGAGTTCAACGAGAACCTCGCCATCTTCATGACCCTGGAGGAGGAGTTCCGCGAATTCCTCGAGCAGCACCGCCGCCGGGTGGAGATCACCGAGCGCCGCGCGGCCGAGATCCAGCGTGGCCAGGAGCGGCTGGAACAGGCGCGCCAGCGCGCCCAGGCCGAACTGGACGCCCGCATCGACGGCGTACACCTGCCGCGGGCGGTGGCCGACTTCCTGCGCAATGCCTGGCAGCATCACGTGACCCTGGCGTTGCTGCGCGAGGGTGATGCGGGCGAGGTCTTCGTCGAGGCGATGGCACTGGCCGACGGCCTGTTGGACGAGGTGGCCGAGGCCCAGCGCCACGTGGTCGGCAAGCCGTGGCTGCAGGCCTGGCAGCCGGCCCTGCTCAAGGTGCTGGCCAGCGTGGGTCTCTATGGCGATGCGGCTACCGCCGCCATCGGCGCCCTGCACGACACCTTGCAGGCCGTGGCCGACGCCCGCCCGGAGCTGGAGCGGCCGTTGCCGGAGCTGCCGGCGGTGGCCCTGCCGCAGCCGGCACCGGTGGAGAACAGCCCGGTCGACCTGGCCGGGGCCGAAGGGACAACGGAGTTCGACAAGGCTGACGTGGACCACATCCGCGCACTGCCGATCGGCACCTGGCTGGATTTCATCGACAAGGACGGGCGGGTACAGCCGGGCAAGCTGTCGTGGATCAGCCCGATCTCCTCGCGCCTGCTGTTCGTCAACCGCCGCGGCGTGCGCTTCTGCGTGGCCTCGGCCGAGGAACTGGCGGTGATGGTGCGCCTCGGCCGGCTGCGCATGCACGTGGCCGACGAGGGTGCGTTCGACGCGGCCATGCAGGGCGTGATCGAACGCCTGGATACGGGCGCCGCCGCAGCTGCGGTCGCTTCCGCGGCCACGCCGCCCGGCCCGCGCGGCCCGGTCACCCTGCACTGAAATACCGGCCGGCGCCGTGAGTGCCGGGCCCTGATCGAACCGCGGCGCGCGCGTACCGGGTGCGTTTGGCCTTGCTGCAGATGCGGTTGAAACCATCGGTCTGCACGCGACGGTGTTTGCTAGCATCCAGCCCGGTCTGACATGGCGAGGGGATGGGCATGACGGTGGAAGTGCTGGTGCTGAAGGAAGCTGCCGCTGGCGAACGCCGCGTGGCCGCCACGCCGGAGACGGTGCGCAAGCTGGTTGCCGCGGGTGCCAGCGTGCGGGTCGAGGCCGGCGCGGGCCTGGGTGCCGGTATCACCGACCAGGCCTATGCCGAGGCGGGCGCGCTGCCGGCCGATGCCGGTTCCCGCGCCAGTGCCGAGGTCGTGCTCTGCGTGCAGTCGCCGGAGGCCGGCGTACTTGCCGCGCTCAGGCCCGAAGCGGTCCTGGTCGGGATGCTGCATCCGCAGGCCGACGCGGCCCGTGCCGACGCGCTGCGGACGCGCGGAATCCGCGCCTTCCCGCTGGAACGCCTCCCGCGTACCACCCGCGCGCAGGCCATGGACGTGCTCAGTTCGCAGGCCGGCATGGCCGGTTACAAGGCGGTGCTGATCGCCGCGCAGCTGGCGCCACGCTTCTTCCCGATGCTCACCACCGCGGCCGGCACCATCCGTCCGTCCAAGGTGCTGGTGGTCGGTGCCGGCGTCGCCGGCCTGCAGGCCATCGCCACCGCGCGGCGGCTGGGCGCCCAGGTGGAAGGCTTCGACGTGCGCCCGGAAACGCGCGAGCAGATCGAGTCGCTCGGCGGCCGGTTCCTGGACCTGGGCGTGAGCGCGGCCGGCGAGGGTGGGTATGCGCGCGCGCTGACCGAGGAGGAGCGTGCCGAACAGCAGCGCCGGCTGGCCGACCACCTGCGTGGCATCGACGTGGTGGTCTGCACCGCCGCCGTGCCGGGCCGTCCGGCGCCGAAGATCATCACCGCCGGCATGGTCGACGGGATGAAGCCGGGCAGCGTGATCGTCGACCTGGCGGCGGAGACCGGCGGCAACTGCGAGCTCACTGCGCGCGGTCAGACCATCGACCACCACGGCGTGACCGTGGCCGGTCCACTGGACCTGGCCAGCATGGGCGCGGTGCATGCAAGCGAGATGTACGCGCGCAACGTGTACAACTTCCTCGCCCTGTTCCTGAAGGACGGCACCGTGTCATTCGACTGGAACGACGAACTTCTGGCGAAGACCGCCTGGCCGGAGCGCATCGACGCCGAAGCGGCCTGACACCACGGCAGGCAAACGAAAAAGGCCGGGCATTGCCCGGCCTTTCCTTGCTGGCGACAGCTCAGGGGCGCCCGGGTGCGGCGTGGGTACGCAGCCACTCCCGGCGTTGCTCCGGGCTCATGCGTTCCCACTCCTGGCGGAAGCGGGTGCGCTGCTCGGGCGTCATGGTCCGGGTGGCCTCGAAGATCGCACGCGCCCGCGCGCGCTGCTCCGGATCCATCTGCTCGAACCGGCGCATGCCGCGCCGGGCACGTTCGCGCGATTCCGGCGGCAGCTGCTTCCAGCGCTGTGCATGGCGCAGCATGCGAGCCCGTTCCTCGGGCTGCGCGTTCCAGCGCTCGCGCATGGGCGCGATCAGCAATTCGCGCTGCTCGGCGCTCAGCTGCTCCCAGCGCGGCAGCGGCTGCGCGGGGGACTCGGCGGCCTTGGGCGCCGGCGTGCCGCCATCGGCCAGGGCAAGGCCCGGCATCAGCGCGGCGATCAGCAGGATGGTCAGACGCAGGTTCATGGCTTACTCCAGGGCCAGGGCGGGCAGGTCGGCCGATGCCAGCCAAAGATAGAAGCCGGGGTCTTCCTGCAGCGGGGCGGCCAGCTCGTCCACGGCGGCGACGCTGGGGGACGCCGTGGCCGGGTCCGGCAGGTTCGGTACCGGCTCGGGGCGCAGGACGACGGCGAGCACCAGTGCGG
>JAEWAG010000294.1 GCA_023391775.1 Pseudomonadota bacterium
CTGGCGGTCACCGCCGGCACCTTCGTGCTGTGGGGCGTGGTGCCGCTGTACTGGCACCTGCTCAAGGTGGTGCCGGCGATGCAGATCATGGCCCACCGGGTGGTGTGGAGCACCCTGCTGGTGGTGGCCTGGCTGCTGCTCAGCAACGGCGTGCAGTGGCTGCGCAGGCTTGCCGCGCAGCCGCGCGCGCTGCCCGCGCTGGCCCTGAGCGCGGTGCTGATCGCCTTCAACTGGGGGCTGTACATCTGGGCGGTCAACGCCGGCCACGTGGTCGAGACCAGCCTGGGCTACTTCATCAATCCGCTGGTCAACGTGCTGCTGGGCGTGCTGGTGCTGAAGGAGCGGCTGCGCCGCGCGCAGTGGATCGCCGTGGGCTGCGCCGGTGCCGGGGTGGCCTGGCTGACCGTGAGCGCCGGCTCGCCGCCGTGGATCGCGCTCGGGCTGGCGGCCTCGTTCGGCCTGTACGGACTGGTGCGCAAGTTGGTCTCGGTGGACCCGGTGGCCGGCCTGGGGCTGGAGAGCCTGTACCTGTTCCTGCCGTCGCTGGCCTACCTGCTGTGGGCCGAGGCCGGGCATGGCGGTGGCTTCGCCAGTGGCTGGAGCTGGAGCACCGACCTGCTGCTCGTGTTCGGTGGCGTGGTCACCGCGGTGCCGCTGATCGGCTTCGCCTACGGTGTGCGCCGCATTCCGCTGAGCGTGGTCGGGCTGCTGCAGTACATCGCCCCGACCCTGCAGCTGCTGCTGGGCGTGTGGTTCTTCCACGAACCATTCGGCCTGGCCCAGGCGCTGGGCTTCGGCGCGATCTGGGCCGGCCTTGCCCTGTACGCCGGTGAGGGCCTGTGGCGCGGCCGCTCCCGCCACGCCGGCTGACGCAGGCGTGCCCATTCCGGCGCCGCTGGGCGACAATCAGGGCATGACCACCATCCATATCCTCGGCATCGCCGGTACCTTCATGGGCGGCGTGGCCGCGCTGGCGCGCGAACTGGGCTGCACCGTCGAAGGCAGCGACCAGGCGGTGTATCCGCCGATGTCCACCCAGCTGGAGAAGCTGGGCATCACCCTGCGCCAGGGCTACGACCCGGCCCACATCAGCGCCGCCGCCGAGCAGGTCGTGATCGGCAACGCGCTGTCGCGCGGCAACCCGGCGGTGGAGCAGGTCCTCGACGACGGCCGCGCCTACACCTCCGGTGCGCAATGGCTGGCCGAGCGCGTGCTGCCCGGGCGCACCACGCTGGCGGTGGCCGGTACCCATGGCAAGACCACCACCCCCAGCCTGCTGGCGTTCCTGCTGCAGGCGACAGGGCGGGATCCCGGCTTCCTGGTCGGCGGCGTGGCCGAGGACTTCGGCACCTCCGCGCGGCTCGGCACCGGTGCCGAGTTCGTGGTCGAGGCCGACGAGTACGACACCGCGTTCTTCGACAAGCGCAGCAAGTTCGTGCACTACCGGCCGACAGTGGCGATCCTCAACAACCTGGAGTTCGACCACGCCGACATCTTCCCGGACCTGGCCGCGATCCAGCGCCAGTTCCACCACCTGGTCCGTACCGTGCCACGCACCGGCCGGCTGGTGGTCAACGGCGCGGATGCGCACCTGGCCCAGGTGCTGGCGATGGGCTGCTGGACGCCCGTGGAGACCTTCGGCCTGGAGGGCGAGCCGGTGGCGATCCCCCGCGACGGCGGCGGCGCCGGTTTCGACTGGGCCGCGCGCCTGCTGGAGGGTGACGGCAGTGCGTTCGCGGTGCTGCGCGACGGGGTCGAGGTGGCCACGGTGCGCTGGCCCCTGCTGGGCCGGCACAACGTGATGAACGCGCTGGCCGCGCTGGCGTCCGCGCATGCGGTCGGCGTGGCCCCGGCCACGGTCGCACCGGCGCTGGCCGGCTTCCGCAGCGTCAAGCGGCGCCTGGAACTGCTGGGCCAGCCGGGCGGCATCACCGTGTACGACGATTTCGCCCACCATCCCACCGCCATCCGCACCACGCTGGAAGGCCTGCGCGCGAAGGTGGGCGGTGCGCGCATCGTGGTGGCGATGGAGCCGCGCAGCAATTCCATGCGCCTGGGTGCGCATGCCGATGCGTTGGCGCCGTCGCTGGACCTGGCCGACGCGGTGGTGTTCCTGCATCGCCCGGAGCTGGCGTGGGACGCCGGCGCGGTGGTGGCCGCGGTGCGCGGGCATGCGCAGGCGGTACCCGATACCGACGCGCTGCTGGCGGCCCTGCGCGCGCTGGTGCGCAGTGGCGACCATGTGGTGTTCATGTCCAACGGCGGCTTCGATGCCGCACCGCGCCGTTTCGTGGCGATGCTGGAACAGGCCTGATCCCCGCGCAGCCATGACGCCGCCTTGTCCCGGCGGCGTTACCCTGCATCCGAGCCCAACCCGCCAGTCCCGTGTCCGATACCGAAGTCCTGCCGCTGTTTCCCCTGCATGCCGTGCTGCTGCCCGGCGCGCAGCTGGGCCTGCGCGTGTTCGAGCGCCGCTACCTGGACCTGGTCGCCGAATGCGGGCGCAGCGGACGCAGCTTCGGCGTGTGCCTGATCCTGGACGGCGAGGAAAGCGGGATGCCGGCCACGCCGGCGGCCTTCGGCGTGGAGGCCCTGGTCGAGGACTTCGACACCGAGGAAGGCGGGGTGCTGACCCTGGCCGTGCGCGGCGCGCGGCGCTTCAAGGTGGTGCGCACCTCGGCGCGCGACAACGGCCTGCTCGTGGCCCACGTGCGCTGGTGCGACGGCGGCACCGCGCCCGGCGCTGGGCCGCGGCTGCTGCCCGAGCACGCGGTGCTGGGCACGCTGCTCGGGGAGCTGCTGCAGAAGGTGGGCGGCCTGCACGAAGGAGCCAACCTGCGCCTGCTCGAGGACGCGGCCTGGGTGGGCTGGCGCCTGGCCGAGGTGCTGCCGATCAGCGACGAGCAGCGCCTGGCGTTGCTGCAGCAGGAAGATCCGCACCGGCGCCTGCAGCAGTTGCTGCTGTGGATGGACGAATAGTCGGGGCGGCCTCCGCAACGGACGCGTACACGCGGCCGTGAGACGCATGCCGGCAGGATCGGACGTGGTTCGCCCCCAGGAACCGCCCATCCGACGCCGCGGCGTCCCTTCCCGGAGGACCGATACATGGTCGCAACCGTCGAACACCGGTATGCACCCGCCTTCCATCCCCTGCACCTGCTGCTGCTCGGCGGCGCCGCCACGCTGTTCTTCGGCGCGCTGCTGAGCGACATCGCCTACTTCCGCACCTACGAGATCCAGTGGAACAACTTCGCCTCCTGGCTGATCACCGGCGGCCTGGTGGTGGCCGGCATCGCCCTGGTCTGCGCCTTCATCGGGCTTCTGCCCAGGTACCGCACGCGCGCCTCGGTGCTGCACCTGGGGCTTTGGCTGCTGGCCTGGATCCTCGGCTTCTTCAATGCGCTGACCCATGCCCGTGACGCCTGGGCCAGCATGCCCGCTGGCCTGGTGCTGTCGGTGATCGTGTTCGTGCTTGCGGTGGTGGCGACCTGGTTCGCGGCCTGCCCCGTGCGTGCCGGAGGTGTGCGATGAACCGCCTGACCCTGCTTGCCGCGGCGACCGCCGCGCTGTCGCTGGCCGCCTGCGGTGGCGAGTCGGAGCCGTTGCAGTACGGCGCCAACCCGGACCTGCCCGAACCCAGCCGCGGCGTGCTGCCGGACATGAAGATCGCCGACCCGTCCGAATGGGGCGACAAGGTGCCGGTGGTGCCGGAAGGCTTCGAGGTGCGCGCCATCGCCCGCGACCTGCTGATCCCGCGCCAGACCCTGGTGCTGCCCAATGGCGACATCCTCGTGGCCGAGGGACGCGGTGGCAACGCGCCGCCGCTCAAGCCCAAGGACGTGATCGCCGGGCCGATCAAGGCCGCCGGCACCACCCAGGTGCCCAGCGGCAACCGCCTGACCCTGCTGCGCGACGCCGACGGCGATGGCGAGTACGAGGTGCAGACCGTGTTCGCCGAGAACCTCAATGCGCCCTACGGGCTGGCCCTGGTCGGCAACAACCTGTACGTGGCCAACCAGGACGCGGTGGTGCGCTTCGACTACCAGCCGGGCATGACCCAGGCCCGCGCCGGCAAGCCGGAGGTGCTCACCCCGCTGCCGTCGGAGATCAACCACCACTGGACCAAGGCCATGACCGCCAGCGCGGACGGCCGCTTCCTGTACGTGGGCATCGGCTCCAACAGCAACATCACCGAGCGCGGCATGATGGCCGAGCAGGACCGCGCGGTGGTGTGGGAGATCGACGCGCAGACCCGCGCGCCCCGGCAGTACGCGACCCGCCAGCGCCACCCCCCAGCCCTGGCGAA
>JAEWAG010000380.1 GCA_023391775.1 Pseudomonadota bacterium
CGGCCTGGGCGGCGGAACGGCGGTCGGCCTCGCCGGCGATCTCCTGCCGGTCCAGGGCCACCACGATGCCGGCCACGCTGCCGCCGGCACCGGTGATGATCGCCAGCGCCTCGCGGATCGCGGTGCCGGCGGTGATCACGTCGTCCACCACCAGCACCCGGCGGCCGGCCAGCGGCGCGCCGATCAGGCTGCCGCCCTCGCCATGCGCCTTGGCTTCCTTGCGGTTGAACGCCAGCGGCAGGTCGCGGCCGCGGCGGGCGTACTCGCAGGCCAGCGCGGTGGCCAGCGGGATGCCCTTGTAGGCCGGGCCGAACAGCAGGTCGAACTCCACGCCCGCCGCGTCGATGGCGTCGGCATAGCAGGCGGCCAGCGCGGCCAGCGCGGCGCCGCCGTCGAAGCGGCCGGCGTTGAAGAAGTAGGGCGATATCCGGCCGGACTTGAGGGTGAACTCGCCGAAGCGCAGGGCGTCGGCATCCAGGGCCAGCTGCAGGAAACGGGTGCGGTGGTCGGACATCGGGATCGCAATGGAAGGACGGCGGCATAGGATACGGCCGCGCGGCCCCGGCCGCAGGCGGCGCATGCCGGCCCGATTGGGTAGGCTAGCGTGCCGCTCACGACGTACCTCCCGCATGCGCATCATCAGCTTCAACGCCAACGGCATCCGCTCGGCCGCCAGCAAGGGCTTCTTCGACTGGTTGCGGCAGCAGGAGGCCGACGTGGTCTGCGTGCAGGAAACCAAGTCGCAGGAACACCAGCTGTCGGACCCGGCCTTCCGCCCGGACGGCCACCACTGCTTCTACCGCGACGCGTCCACCAAGAAGGGCTACAGCGGCGTGGCCATCTATGCCCGGCGCGAGCCGGACGCGGTGCTCACCTCGCTGGGGCGGCCGGATTTCGACGAGGAAGGCCGCTACATCGAGGCGCGCTTCGGCAACCTCAGCGTGGTCTCGTTCTACATCCCCTCCGGCTCCTCCGGCGAGCTGCGCCAGGGCTACAAGTTCCAGATGATGGAGTGGCTGCGTCCGATCCTGGACCAGTGGCTGGCCAGCGGCCGCGACTACGTGCTGTGCGGTGACTGGAACATCGTCCGCAGCCGGCTGGACATCCGCAACTGGACCTCCAACCAGAAGAACTCCGGCTGCCTGCCGCAGGAGCGCGACTGGCTCAACGGGCTGTGCGCCGACCGCGAGGAGGAGGCCGACGTGGCCGCCGGCCGTGGCTGGGTCGACGCCTACCGCGTGCTGCATCCGCAAGGCCAGGACTACACCTGGTGGAGCAACCGCGGCGCGGCGCGCGCCAACAACGTCGGCTGGCGCATCGACTACCAGTTCGTCACCCCCGCGCTGCGCCAGCGCCTGCGTGGCTGCTCGATCTACCGCGAGCAGCGCTTCTCCGACCACGCGCCGTTCGTCGTTGACTACGACGGGCCGCTGGCATGAGAGCCCCCGGCGAACGTCCCGCGTACAAGGGCTGGGCCGGCATCCGTCGCGCCTTCGGCACGCCCTCGGCGCTGACCCTGGCCCTGCTGGGCTTCGGCTGCGGCCTGCCGTTCCTGCCGATCGCCTCGATGACCCTGTCCACCCGCCTGCGCGATGGTGGCCTGGACCTGGGCAGCATCGGCCTGATCAGCCTGGCCAGCTTCTTCTACCTGCTCAAGTTCCTGTGGGCGCCGCTGATCGACCGCTACGTGTTCGCGCCGCTGGGCCTGCTGGGCAGGCGCCGCTCGTGGCTGGTGGCCGCGCAGCTGGGCGTGGCTTTGGGCCTGGCGGCGCTGGCCTTCACCCGGCCCGGGCTGGGCGTCGGTCCGCTGGTGGCGTGGGTGCTGTTCACCTCCTTCGCCGGCGCCACCCAGGACTCGGTGGTCGACGCCTACCGCATCGAGGTCGCGCCGGCGCAGGCGCAGGCGGCGCTGGCGGCGACCTATACCCTGGGCTACCGCATCGGCCTGATCCTCGGCGGCGCCGGCGCGCTGTACCTGGCCGAGTTCGCCGGCTGGAAGGCCGCCTACCTGGCGATGGCCGCGCTGATGGCGCTGCCGCTGCTGGCCACGCTGCTGTCGCGCGAGCCGGACCGGCCCGAGAGCACCGTCGTGCGCCGGATCGATTTCCTCGGCGCGTTCTGGCAGCCGTTCTCCAGCTTCTTCACCAACAACGGCCTGGCCCTGGGCCTGGTGCTGCTGCTGTTCGTCGGCCTGTTCAAGTTCCCGGACCAGGTGATCGGGGTGATGGCCGGGCCGTTCTACCTGGACAGCGGTTACACCAAGGCCGACATCGCCACGGTGTCCAAGCTCTATGGCATCTGGGCCGGCATCGGCGGCGCGTTCCTCGGCGGGCTGTGCGTGGCTGCGTTCGGCTTCCGCAAGATGCTGTTCGTGGCCGCCCTGGGGGTGGCCCTGTCCAACCTGGCCTTCCTGCTGATGAGCCAGTATCCGTCGCAGATCTGGGCGTTCTATGCGGCGATCACCGCCGACAACGTGTCCCAGGGTTTCGCCGGTACGGTGCTGGTGGCGTTCATGTCGTCGCTGACCGATCGCAACTTCACCGCCACCCAGTTCGCCCTGCTGGTGTCGCTGGCCAACCTGCCAGGCAAGTTTGCCGGCGGTGTCTCCGGCTACGTGGTCGAGGCCTCGTCCTACGCGACGTTCTTCGTGCTGTCGGCGCTGACCGTGGTGCCGACCCTGGCCCTGCTGGCCTGGCTGTGGCCGCGGATCCGGGAGGCGGGCGAAGCCGGGCCGGTGCGCCCCCGATAGCGGCGCTCGCCACTTCCGGTGCTTCGTGGCAGTCTTCGGCGGTCCCCCACAGGCACCAAGGCCATGCCCGACCTGGTGTTGCGCGACATCGATCCGATCCTGGCCGAGCGCATCCAGCGCATCGGCCTTGCGCGTGGCTGGAGCCAGCAGGAGACGGTGCTGCGGCTGCTGGAGCAGGGTTTGTTCGCCTGCGAGCAGGAAGTGCGGGGTGGCTTCGAGTCGCCCGAGGTGGACGCGCTGGCCGACGCCATCGCCGCGCTCAAGCTGCTGCCGGCCGGCCAGGGCTTCTGACCGGCCGGCGCAGGGATACGCTCAGTGGCGCGGGCGGGGCTGCTGCGTACTGGCGGAGAGGGAGGGTGCGTGGCCACGGCTGCCGGCCAGGGCCTTGCGCCGCTCGCGCAGACGCTGGGCCGCGTAGGTCAGCGCCGCACCCATCACCAGGGTGTAGCCCAGCAGCTCGGTGCACTCCTCGGCGGCGTTCTTGAACACGCGCACGTAGCCCTCGGCCAGCAGGCCTTGCCACAGCGAGCTCATGCCGAACAGGCGCGAGTAGACCAGCAACAGCACCAGGGCGATGGACATCAACGCGCCGCCGCGCGAAGCCAGGAAGCGTGCCGTGGACGCCAGCGTTGCCCGGCGCATGGCCGGGCGCAGGGCATAGCCCAGGGAGGATGCGGCGACGATGGCCACCAGGGTCGACCACAGGCCGTGGAACACCAGGTCCCACACCGCGTCCAGTTCCCGGATCAGCATGCAGGCGAAGAACCCGGCTGCCAGCACGGCGAACCCGCGCTCGTCCTGGCGCGCACGCGCCACACGGACGAAGGCCAGCACGATCGTCACCAGGAAACCGATCTGGGTCAGCTCCACCAGCGACCATTCGCCTACGCCCGTGTCCAGCCAGCGGATGTCGGCGTACAGCAGGGCCACCGGCGTGGCCATGATCAACGCAAGCAGCACCAGGCGGCCCAGGTGGGCCAGCAGGATATGGAGGTCTTTTTCCACGGGGGAGCTCAGGGGTGACACGCAATGCGCCGGCCGGCGGAATACGGGCAGGCGCGATGGAGGGCCGCGATTCTAGTACCCGGGAGCGGGCCGGGCAGCCCGCGTCGTGGAACATTGAGTCCCCGGCAGCTCGGCGGCATCGTGCCCGGGTGCGCGGCAATGCGCGCCGGTGGTTGACCCCGCCGCGGCTCAGGCCGGATGCAGCACGCCCAGTACGCGCGGACCGCATGCGCCGGTCACGGCCGGCAGGTTGCCCGGGCGACCATCCACCGTCTCGCGGGCCAGCCAGGCGAACGCCATGGCTTCGACGAAGTCCGGATCCAGGCCATGCGCGGCAGTCGATTCGACCACCACGCCCGGCAGGCATGAGGCAATCCGGGCCATCAGCACGGGGTTGTGTACGCCGCCCCCGCAGGCGATCACCCGCGCGGTGCGCGGCTGCTGCGCCTGCAGCGCCGCGGCCACCGTTGCCGCGGTCAGTTCCAGCAGGGTGGCCTGCACGTCGGCCGGGTCTTCCCCGCGCAGGCGGCCCTGCACCCAGTCCAGGTGGAACTGCTCGCGCCCGGTGCTCTTGGGCGGCGGCAGCGCGAACCACGGCTCGTCCAGCAGGCGTGCCAGCAGCGCCGCGTCCACCTGGCCGCTGGCGGCGAAAGCGCCGCCGGCATCGAAGCCGGCCCCGGTATGGCGCTGGCACCACGCATCGAGCAGGGCATTGGCGGGGCCGGTGTCGAAGCCGCGCACCGGGCCGTCGGCCGGCAGCAGGGTGTAGTTGCCGATCCCGCCCAGGTTCAGCACGGCGCGATCCTCACCGGGCGCGTGCAGCAGCGCGGCGTGGAAGGCCGGCACCAGCGGCGCGCCCTGGCC
>JAEWAG010000385.1 GCA_023391775.1 Pseudomonadota bacterium
GCATGTACTGCGCGTTCTCGATCACCTCGCGGACATCGTCCACGCCGGTGTTGGAGGCCGCGTCGATCTCCAGCAGGTCGATGTAGCGCCCGGCGTCGATGTCCATGCAGGCCGCGCACTGGCCGCAAGGCTCGGCGCTGGTGCCCTTCTCGCAGTTCAGCGACTTGGCGAAGATGCGGGCGATGGTGGTCTTGCCGACTCCGCGGGTGCCGGTGAACAGGAAGGCGTGGTGCACCCGCCCGGTATCCAGCGCGTTGCCCAGCGCACGCACGACATGCTCCTGCCCGACCAGCTCGGAGAACCGCTTCGGGCGCCACTTGCGGGCAAGGACCAGGTAGGACATCGGCAGACCACGTTCGGCCGGAGCATCCGGCAGGACCGGCATTGTGCCACGCCCGCCCCGACCCTCGCCCCGCGCTTGTCCCCACGCCCCGCGGGCGCTAGAATTCGCGGCCCTGCTGGCCGTCAAGGCGGTCCGGCAGGTCCCGGAGAGGTGTCCGAGTGGTTGAAGGAGCACGCCTGGAAAGTGTGTAAGCGTCTAAACCGCGCTTCGGGGGTTCGAATCCCCCTCTCTCCGCCAGATTCGAAAGCCAAAGGCCCCCGAAAGGGGGCCTTTTTCGTATCTGGCGGAGAGAGGGGATCTTGATGAGAACGCGCCCGAATGGGATGGCAACCATTCAAGTCCTCAAGTACTTCCTTGAATATTTCGAGAACCACGCACCAATGGGATCACTTGAACGGGCCACATGTATTGCAGAAGAGTCAGGGGAGAGGATTTTTGAATTTCAGGCCCCAACGAAAGATAGTTGAGCGGGTACATCCCCAAGACAAGCCAGCCAAAGCAGCGACAACCCAAGGTGGTAGCGCTGCAAGATGCGCAGGGTTTCGCCGCTCATTGCCGCCAGCCACGTTCGAATAAGCACCCGCTCATGCTCACTGGGTACTGCCCCCAGTGGTGATCCATCAGCCGCGTGCGCGCCCCAGTTGGGGGAAGGTCAGTACCTGGCCCACTTACTTGTCTCGGTTGATAGCGGCGGCCGGCGGTATGGGGCCACGCCGCGATCTGGCGAGGCGGGCGCGACGATCAGGCTGACCACGCGTTACGAATGCTAGGCAGAGCACTTCACTGGCCGCAGCCCTCGGCAGGGGACGCCATAGCGCGCGCTCCCGCCGATCAGCTAGAATGCGCACCCGCTCCGGCGCGGCAGTAGCCGCCACGAAGCAGGTGATCCGCCGGGCCCCGCCCGCGTGATCACGGGCCGCCCAGTGCGGTCCACGTCTATGGTGGCCCCGTCGGCCCCTCGCGACGCTAGGTCGAAAACCCCGCCAGGGCCGGAAGGCAGCAACGGTATCGATCGACGCGGGCGCCGAGGTCAGCCGGCGGGGCCGCCACCTTTTCAGGCCCTCAAAAGCAGAGCGCCCGCCTCTCCACGCCGCTGGGCGGTGGCGCGACGTGGCCGGCTCAGGGCGCCTGCCGAGCCTCCCGCAGTGCCGGCACGATCGCCAGCGCGTCCGGCTCGTCGCCGGTGGGCCAGCGTTCGACCACCTTCCATGTGTCAGCGTCGACCACGGCGATCTCGTTGCCGCCGCTGACGGCCACGTAGACGCGGCTGCCGTCAGGGTCGGCGATGGCACCGATCGGCAGGGCCGCGCGGCCGAGCATGGTCTGGCGGTAGGTCCTGCCGGGCTGGTCCAGCGGCACCACGGCCACCGGGCGCCGGGCGTGGACGGAGAACACGCCCAGGGTGGCCGCGCGGGCGTTGGTCACCAGGGCGTGGTTGCCATCCGGGGTGAAGGTGATGCGGATCGGGAAGCCGGGGCTGTCCAGGGTGGCCAGCACGTCCAGGGTTTCCGGGTCGTGGACGGTCACGGTGCCGGCCTCGCGGTTGCTCACCCACACCGAACCGTCGCGGGCCACGGCGATGCCTTCGGCACCGTCGCCGGCGGGCTTTTCCAGCACCTCGCCGGTGGCCAGCTCCACCCGCGCCAGGGTGCCGGCCTCGACCTTGCTGACATAGGCGTGCCGGCCGTCCGGCGACAGCGCCACCATGTGTCCCTTGCCCGGACCGATGTCGAAGGCCCGCTCGACCTGCCCGTCCAGGCTGACCTGCACCAGCGCGTCGCTGCCTTCGGTGGTGACCAGCACATAGCCGCCGTCGCGGGTGAAGCGCATGCCGTGCGGGCGGGTGTGCCGGCCCAGGTCGATGCGCCGGCGCAGCTGCCCGCTCTGCGCGTCGTACACGCCCACGGTGTGGCCGGGGGTGTCGCGGCCGTACTCGCTGACCACCGCGGTGCGCCCGTCCAGGCTGACCATGATCTCGTGCGGGGCCGGCGCGGTGGCCGTCTCGTCCAGCCGGCGGCCGTCCTCCAGCGACAGGCGCCACAGGGTGTCGCCGGATTTGTTTCCCACCAGCAGCGTGCCGTGGCCGGCAAGGGCCAGGGGACTGGCGGCGGCGAGGGCCAGCACGCCGGCGAGTCGGAGCGGGAATGCGCGAGCCATGCAGGTGTCTCCGGTCAGGACGGATCCGGCGCGCTGCCGACCGGATCCGGATGCAGCCACTGTGCCGGGCCATCGGTGTAGCGCTCGTGTTTCCAGATCGGCACCCGGGCCTTCACCTCGTCGATGACGTAGCGGCAGGCGTCGAAGGCCGCATCGCGGTGGGCGGCGCTGGCGCCCACCCACACCGCCAGGCCGCCGATCGGCAGCTCGCCCACCCGGTGCACGCAGTGCACCCCGGTGACGGCGAAGCGGGCCACGGCCTCCTCCACGATGCGCCGGCCCTCCTCCAGGGCCAGCGCCGTGTAGGCCTCGTAGCGCAGGCCATCCACCGGGCGGCCGTCGTTATGGTCGCGGATCCAGCCCTCGAAACTGGCGTAGGCGCCGGCCTCGTCGCGCAGCAGGCCCTCACGCAGCGGGGCGATCTCGAATCCGGTGTCGGCCAGCTCGAAGCGGGCGGTGCGGGGTGACCCAGCGACCATCTCAGCCTCCGGAAACCGGCGGGATGAAGACCACCTCGCTGCCCTCGCGCAGCGGCTGGGCCCAGTCGGCGAAGGCACCGTCCACCGCCACCCGCAGGCGCTCGCGCGGCCAGGCCAGGCCATGGCGGGCGGCTGCCTCTACGTACAGCGTGGCCAGGTCGGCAGCGGCGGTGTCGATCTCCTCGCGCTCAAAGCCGGTGGCCTCGCGCAGCGAGGCGAAATACAGCAGCACCACCCGCGCCATCAGCCCACCTTCCCGAAATCGCGCTTGCCACCGCGCTTGCCCAGCAGCTTCGCCGGGCCCAGGACGATGGCGTGCGACAGCGCCTTGGTCATGTCGTACACGGTCAGCGCGGCCACGGTGGCGCCGGTCAGGGCCTCCATCTCCACCCCGGTGCGGGCGGTGGTGCGCGCGGTGCATTCGATCCGCAGCTCGCGCTCGCCATGCCAGTCGATGCTGATGCGCACGCCGTCCAGCGGCAGCGCGTGGCAGAACGGGATCAGCTCGTGGGTGCGCTTGGCGGCCATGGTCCCGGCGATCACCGCGGTGTCGACGATGCCGCCCTTGCTGGAGCGCATGCCGCTGGCACGCAGCTGCGCCGCCAC
>JAEWAG010000414.1 GCA_023391775.1 Pseudomonadota bacterium
GTTCCGCGCAGCCCGTCAGGGGCGGGCCAGCGCCCGGCGCAGCGCGCGCAGCTGGTCCTTCACCGCCACCTGCTGCGCCGGAGACAGACGCATCAGCGCCTTGTGCCCGACCGAGGCCGACTCCAGCGCGGCGTCGGCGTAGCGCCAGCGGCCGCGTTCGTCGCGTACCAGCCTGGCGTCGGCCGGCGGCGGCGGGGCCCGCAGCAGGTGGTCGATCACCTGCACCAGGCGATCGTTGAAGTACGCGTCCGGCTGCCCCAGCTCGGCATAGGCCTGCTGGAACAGCGGGTAGAAGCGCCGGTAGACACTGGCCATGCGCTGGGCATCGGCACGGGTGAACGCCTCCACCCACGGCGCGTAACGCGCGGCATTGGCTTCCACGTCGGCGGTCACCACCGCGCCGTCCCCTGCGGTCGCGTACTGCCCGGGCGGCGGGCGCAGCGCCAGCACCGAAGAGGTCACGCGCGGCTCGGTCAGGTTGTCGACCATCACCACCAGCCGCTGCACCAGGTGTTCGCGCACCAGCACCTGCAGCAGCGACGCGTCGCCGGCCAGCGCCTGAAGCTCCTGCAGGACGGCCGCATCGCTGTCGGCCAGTGCCGGGATTGCGGCGTCGGCGGCTTCGGCGGGCGGCTCCACCGGATGCTGGATCGCCGGCGGCAGCGCTTCGTCCTCGACCATCGGCGGCGGCGGCAGGCCATCGCTGCCGGCAGCGGCCGGTGCCAGGGCCGGAGTCTGTGCAGGTGGCGGCGCCGATGGCCTGAGCAACCACCAGCCGGCGCCGGCGACCGCAACGGCCACCAGCAACCAGGGCCAGCGCGCCGGGCGGGTACGCTCGTGCTGCATGTCGTTTACCTCTTCTGCGGACATGCAGGGTGTGACCGGTGCGCTGCGCGCAGGTTCCGGCGCGACGGTGGGCGCAGGTTCAGCCGGCGCCGGCGATCAGGGCGCGCGATTGCCGGCGCCGACGGCGCGCTGCAGCGACAGCAGCAGCAACAGCGCCGCCAGCACCGCGTAGGCCGAGGCGAACTGCCAGGCGATGGTCGCGCGCACGCCTTCCAGCGCCCACGGCAGATAGATGCCGCCGCGCGGATCCACCGAATGGACCACACCGACCAGGGTCAGCCCCGCGGCCAGCAGAAGCACCCCCGCCGCGCGCCGTGGTTGCTGCTCCACCAGCGCGACCAGCGCCGTCGCCCACAGCATCGCAGTGATGATGAACCCGTTGCCGAGGGTGACGATGGCAGCCAGGTCGGACAGTCCATGGCCGTCGCCGGCTTCGTACAGCGCGCCGAAGGTGTCCGCCGGGATCCATGCCGGATTGCCCAGCTTGATCACCAGCAGGTAGGCGATCGCCGGCAGGAAGGCGAGCGCCACCGCCGGTGCATGCCGGCGCGGGCTGTCGTGGAAGGCCTGCACGGTGATGTCCAGGCCGACGTAGACGATGATCGGGGCCAGCACCGCCACCGGCAGCCACTGCACCAGCGCCGAGACGTATCCGAGCATGCCGCCCAGGCCGATGAACAGCCCTGCCAGCAGGGTGTAACCGTGGCGCGCGCCCATGTGCTTGTAGGCCGGCTGGCCGATGTACGGCGTGGTCTGGGCCACCCCGCCGCAGAACCCGGCGACCAGGGTGGAGATGGCCTCGGCCAGCAGCACGTCGCGGGTGCGGTAGTCGTCGCCGGCGGCGCGTGCGCTCTCGGCCACGTTGATGCCGCCGATGACCATCAGCAGGCCGAAAGGCAGCAGCAGCGGCAGGTAGGGCACGGTGTACTGCAGGCCGCTGATGAAGCCCGCGCCGGGCAACGGCAGCACCAGGTCCAGCGGCTGCAGCGACGGCGTCGCGAACCCCGGCAGGCCGAGGCCTGCCAGGCCCAGACCGTAGTACAGCGCGGTGCCGACCACGAAAGCGGCGAACACACCCGGTACCCGCCACGGCAGCCGGCCCTTGCCGACCAGCACGTACAGCAGCAGGCCGAGGGTGGCGATGCCGACCACCGGATTGCGCAGGGTCTCGATCAGCGGCAGGAAGCCCAGCAGCGCCAGCGCGGCACCGCCGATGGAACCCAGCAACGCCGCGCGCGGCAGGACCCGGGTCACCCAGTCACCGGCGAAGGACAGCACCAGCTTGAGCAGGCCCATCACCACCAGCGAGGCCATGCCCAGCTGCCAGGTGGCCAGCGCCGCGGCGTCGGCGGCCATGCCCTGCTGTCCGAACGCGGCATAGGCCGGGCCGAGCACCAGCAGGGCCATGCCGATGCTGGTCGGCGCGTCCAGGCCAAGCGGCATGGCGGTGACGTCGTCGCGCCCGCTGCGCCGGGCCAGGCGCCGCGCCATCGCGGTGTAGATGAGGTTGCCGACCAGCACGCCCAGCGCGGTGCCGGGGAACATCCTGCCGAACACCACATCGGCGGGGAACTGGAAGATGCCGACCAGCGCCGCGGCGATGAAACCGAGGATGGAAAGGTTGTCCACGACCAGTCCGAAGAAGCCGTTGAGGTCGCCGGCGACGAACCAGGGCAGGCGGCGGGAGGTGGCGGGTGTGGTCGGCATCGGGATCCAGCGGCGGATTCGGGGGAAGCGGGGCCGGCGTGGCCTGGCCCGCGCGATAAGGCGCGGTCGAGCGCTGCGGGTGGGGCGGCGGCCAGGCCACCGCCCCGCCGCCGGCTCAGAACCGGGTGCGGAACTCCACGCCCCAGGTACGCGGCTCGTTGAGGAAGCCGGTGAGGTTGTTGAAGTCGATCGCGCCGACCACGCGGGTCTGGTCGGTGATGTTGCGTCCGAACAGCGCCACCTCGCGGTCACCCTGCTGCCAGGCGTAGCCCAGGCGCAGGCCGCCTTCCAGTGTCGACCTGCCGCGGAACTCGCGCGACTCGTACAGGAAGAAGTTGACCTCGCTGCGGTACGCCCAGTCGGTGTACAGGTACAGCTCGCCGTCGGCCACCGGCACGCCGTAGCGCGCGGTGAGGTTGTGCACCCATTCCGGCGCCTGCGGCAGCGGGTTGCCGTTGATCAGCGCGCGGCCGCTGGCGTCGAACGGGTCGGTCACGGTGCAGGCCGCGCACGGCGCCACCGCCAGGCCGGCGTCCTGGATCTCGGTGTCGTTGTAGCTGGAGCCCAGGGTCACCAGTACCTGGTCGGTCAGGTAGGCCTCCAGGTCCAGTTCGAAGCCCTGGCCGATGGTGCGGTCGGCATTGAGCAGGGTGGCGATGTTGCTGCCGCCGCCGACGGCGATGATCTGCTGGTCGTCGACCGAGTAGCG
This sequence comes from Pseudomonadota bacterium, assembly GCA_023391775.1. Taxonomy (GTDB): domain Bacteria; phylum Pseudomonadota; class Gammaproteobacteria; order Xanthomonadales; family Xanthomonadaceae; genus Pseudoxanthomonas. The sequence goes on from JAEWAG010000414.1 coordinate 3,263, forward strand.
GAACAGGTTGAAGCCCAGGCGCGCGCGCCGGTCCCACAGGTCGGCCTTGATGCCGGCCTCCCACGAGATTACCTCTTCGGAGTCGGCCGTGGTCACCCCGCCGTTGGGCGCACCGGGATCGGCGAACAGCAGGCGGCCCTGGATCGACGGCGCGCGGAAGCCCTTGGCCACGCGTGCGTAGAGGTTCACCTCGTCATTGAGCGCGTAGACCGCGCTGGCGTCCCAGCTGACGTCGCTGGCGTCGGTGTCCACCCGGTATGGGCCGCCAACCGGGGCACCGAACGGCGCGGCCTCGATGACCCGCGCCGAAAAGCGCTTCTCGTCCTGGGTGTAGCGCAGGCCGGCGCGCAGCTTGAGCCGCTCGGTGGCGTCGTACTCGCCGGAGGCGAACACGGCCCAGGCGGTGTTCTCCTGCTGCTGCACCGCATAGCCGGCCTGCGGGTTGCCCGGGCTGAGCGAGTCGTAATTGAAGCCATCGATGGTGATGTCCTCGCGGAACCAGAACAGCCCGGCCTGCCAGTTGAAGGGGCCGTCGTTGTCCGATTCCAGGCGCAGCTCCTGGGTGAGCTGCTCGTGCTCCGGCAGCCCGTCGGCCGACTCGGAGGCGAACGGGATCACGCCCGGGCCCGAATCCGGCAGGAACACCGCGCCATAGCCGCCGTCGATGTCGCCGCGGTTGAGCGACTCGGCGGTCTCGTAGCCGCTGATCGAATGCAGCACCAGGCCGTCGAAGTCCCAGCGCAGGCGCGCGCTGGCGCCCCAGGTTTCCAGGTCGGAGAAGTTCACGCCGTCCACCGAGACGCGGTCGCGGCTGAAGCCCTCGACGAAGCGGTTGCTGCCCGGCTCGATGATGTTGGCGCGGAACAGCCGCGCGGTGCCGTTGAGGTCGCGCCGGTGCAGGTTGAGCAGCGCCTCGAAATCGTCCCCCTCGTAAAGGAACTGGACCCGGACGGCGGACTCGTCATAGCCCTCGAAGCCTTCGCTGGGCGCGCCTTCCAGGGTATTGCGCACCGAGTCGTCGCGACGCTGGTAGAGCGCCGACAGGCGTGCGGACCAGCGCTGGCCCAGGGCGCCGCCGACCGCGCCTTCGAAGTTGACCATGTCGTCGCTGCCGTAGCCGAACCTGGCGTAGCCGCCGAACTCCTGCGACGGCTTGACCGACTCGAACTTGACCACGCCGGCCGGGGTGTTGCGTCCGAACAGGGTGCCCTGCGGACCACGCAGCACCTCCACCCGCTCCAGGTCGAACAGCGGGAAGCCCTTGAGCAGCGGGCTCTCCTGCACCACCTCGTCGTACACCAGCGACACCGGCTGCGAGGCATTGAGGTCGAAGTCGGTGTTGCCCAGCCCGCGGATGTAGAAGCGCGGGAAGGCGCGGCCGTAGGAGGACTCGATGTTGAGGCTGGGCACGCGCGCGGAGAGGAAACGGATGTCGGTGCCGCCGGAGCCGAGCACGTCCAGCTTCTCGGCGTCGACGCTGGTGATGGACACCGGCACGTCCTGGATGTTCTCGACCTTGCGCTGGGCGGTGACCTGCACCGCGTCCAGGGTGGCGGCTTCCTGGGCCTGCAGGGCGGGGACGGCCAGCAGCAGGGTGACGGCCGCGGCCAGGCGCGAACGCCGGGGCGGCAGGATGTGCGACGGATTCATCGGGTGGTTCCTCGTGCGGTGGGAGGCGGAACGGTCAAGCATCAGGCTGGGCCGGCGCGGGCCGGCTCAGAAGGAAACCTCGGCGGGCTGGCGCGACCACAGGACCGACTGGTGGCCGGTGGCCTGCTTCCAGGCCAGGCGGATGGCCTCGATGTCGGCCCGGCGCTGCGGCGTGTCCTCGTGCAGGACCACCAGCACCTTGCTGCGCAGGCGGTGCGGCGCCGGTTCGCCCCGGAACAGCCACTGGCCGTAGCCGTCGAGCACGGTCAGTCCGTCGGGAAAGCGCGGGGTGACCTCCTGGTCCAGGAACCGGCGCCAGGTGGCGGCATCGACCGTATCGGTATTGGGGCGGTCCGGGGGCGCGTCCTCGCGGCCAACGCCGAAGTACAGCTCGCTGCGGATCCAGCCGCTGGCCGAGGCCGGGCGCAGGGCGTCGCCTTCCAGGCGCGGGCCGATGCCGGTCGAGGGAAGCGACGTTGTCGCGCAGCCGGACAGGATCATCGCCAGCAGCAGCGCGAGGCAGGACGGACGGTGGTGCATGGCGGGCTCCGGGACCAGGGCGCGGCGAAGCGTGGTCGGGCACATGGCGCGGCGGAAATAACCGGGCGTCATCTGCTGATTCCGACGGAAGCCACCGTCCGCGTGAAGACGGCCCCTATCCTATCTCTCCATCCGGATAGATATAAAGACCCTGAGGCCATCTGCATGTACGCCCCCGCCCGCTTCCGCCCCACCCTTGCCCTGGCCCTGGCCCTGGCCATCACCTTGCCCGCGAGCGCCACCGCACAGGCCACCGGACCGGACACCACCACCCTCGACCAGGTCATCGTCACCGGCACCCGGGCCAGCGACCGCACCGTGCTGGAGTCCACCTCGCCGGTGGACGTGCTGAGCGCGGCCGAACTGCGCCGCGCCGCCGGTCCGGCCGGCGAGCTGGGCAGCGCCCTGCAGGCCCTGCTGCCTTCGTTCAACTTCCCGCGCCAGTCCAATTCCGGCGGCGCCGACCACGTGCGCGCGGCGCAACTGCGCGGGCTCTCGCCCGACCAGGTGCTGGTGCTGGTCAACGGCCGCCGGCGCCACACCAGCGCGCTGGTGAGCACCGGCTCCAAGATCGGTCGCGGTACCACGCCGGTGGACTTCAACGCGATCCCGGTCGCCGCGGTGGCGCGGATCGAGGTGCTGCGCGACGGCGCTGGTGCGCAGTACGGATCGGACGCAGTGGCCGGCGTGGTCAACATCATCCTCGTCGAGGGAGCCGAGGGCGGCGCGCTGGAGGCCGGCTACGGCCTGCACAACACGCGGCTGGACCCGGTCGACCAGCGCCTGACCGATGGGCAGACCGCATGGGCCAACGGCCACGTCGGTACCGGCCTGGGTGATGGCGGCTTCCTGCGCGTCGGCGCCGGCTTCCAGGAACGCAACGCGACCAACCGCGCCGGCTTCGACCAGGTCCCGCCGTGGGACCAGACCCCGGCCAACCTCGCCGTGCAGGGCCGCCGCAACTACCACCTCGGCGACGGCGACTCCAGGCAGATCGACGTCTGGTTCAATGCCGAACTGCCGCTGGGCGACGCCACCGCGTACGGCTTCGGCACTTGGCACCAGCGCGATACCGAAGGCGCCAACTACTACCGCTATCCCGAGGGCGCGGCCAACTGGCAGGAGGTCTATCCGGACGGCTTCCGCCCGGCTTCGGTCGGCGAGAACCTGGACGTGGCCTTGGTCGCCGGCGTGCGCGGCCAGCTGGGCGAGTGGGACTACGACGCCAGCCTCGACCATGGCGCCAACGACTTCACCTTCCGCCTGCGCGACTCGCTCAATGCCTCGCTGGGCCCTGACAGCCCCACCCGCTTCCGCATCGGCGACTACCGCTTCGCCCAGTCCCTGGCGAACCTCGACTTCAGCCGTGGCTTCATCCGCGACGACACCGACCACACCCTGGCCCTGGGCGCCGAGTTCCGCGCCGAGCGCTACGAGACCGGCGCCGGCGACCCGGCCAGCCATGCGGTCGGCCCCTACACCGACCGCCCCGCCGGCGCCCAGGCCGGCGGCGGCCTGACCCCGCAGGACGAGGCCGACCTGGGCCGCGACGTAGCCAGCGCCTACGCCACGCTCTCCTCACGCTTCGGCGAATCCTTCAGCACCGACCTCAGCGGGCGCTACGAGCACTACCAGGACTTCGGCGGCCAGTTCACCGGCAAGCTCGCCGCGCGCTATGCGTTCACCCCCGACGTCGCGCTGCGCGGCGCGGTGTCCAGCAACTTCCGCGCCCCTTCGCTGGCCCAGGTCGGATACGAATCCACCAGCACCGGCTACAACGCCGCCGGCCAGATCGCGCAGGGCCGGCTGCTGTCGGTGAACAACCCGATCGCCCGCGCCCTGGGCGCACGCGACCTGCAGCCGGAAGAGTCGCGCAATTTCAGCCTGGGCCTGACCGCCCGGGTGGGCGAGCGCTTCGATGTCTCGCTGGACCTGTTCCAGATCCGGATCGACGACCGCATCGCCCTGTCCGAGGCCATCACCGGCGATGCGCTCACCGCCTTCGTCGACGCCAACTTCGACGTGGCCACGCTGGAAAGCGCGCAGTTCTTCGTCAACGCCGCCGACACCCGCACCCGCGGCGCCGAGCTGGTCGCCAACTGGCGCGAGGACCTGGCCGGTGGCCGCCTGCTGCTGACCGGCGCCTGGAGCTACGCGAAGACCGGGCTGGAAGACATCGTCGCCACGCCGCGGCAGCTGTCGGCACTGGATCCGGGCTACGTGCTGTTCGGGGTGGAGGAAAGCAACACGCTCACCGACGCGGCACCGCGCACGCGCACCCTGCTCGGCAGCAGCTGGAGCGCCGGTCCCTGGCACCTGACGGCCCGCGTGCAGCGGCATGGCAGCGCCAGGCGGGTGTTCAACTTCGGCGGCGGCTTCGAGCCGGAACAGCGCTATGGCGCCGAGTGGCAGTTCGACGCGGAGATCGAGTACGCGGTCGGCCCGCGCTGGAGCCTGGCCCTGGGCGGCACCAACCTCACCGACGAATACCCGGACCGCTCCAACCAGGACATCCACTACTTCGGCAACCTGCCCTACGACGTGCTGTCGCCGGTCGGGAGCAACGGCAGGTACCTGTACGGGCGCGTGCGTTACACGTTCTGAGCCGTGCCGTGCACGCGGGCCGGGAGCGGGAGTGGATCCGTCCCGACCTGTCCCTCACGTGGCCATCGTGCACAATGGGTGCATGGTTGACGAGACATCATCCCGTCCATCACCGCCGCCGCTTGGCGACGACTGTGCCCTCTTCCTCGACGTCGACGGTACGCTGGTGGAGTTCCAGGAGGACCCCGCCGCGGTCCATCTGCGGCCGGACGTGCGCGAGGCGATCGGCGTGCTCAGCCGCCGCCTGCACGGCGCGGTCGCGCTGGTGAGCGGACGGCCACTGGCCCAGCTGGACCTGCTGTTCGAACCGCTGCGGCTTCCGGCCGCCGGCCTGCACGGGCACCAGTTCCGCAGCAGCGCCGGGGCCGAGGCCGAGATGCCCGCCGACACCTCCGCCCTGCTGCACGCGCTGCACGACCAGGCCTCCGCGCTGGCCCTGTTGCACCCGGGGGTGCTGGTGGAGGACAAGGGCGTGAGCATCGCCCTGCACTGGCGCGCCGCGCCGGAAGCCGGCGCACGCGTGGTCGAATTCGCCCGTGGCCAGATCGACGCCCTGCCCGGCTATCGCCTGCAGCCCGGTGACCACGTGGTCGAGTTCGTACCGGCCGCCAGCGACAAGGGCCGCGCGGTACAGCGCATGCTCGCGCAGCCGGCCTTCCGCGGGCGCGTCCCGGTGTTCATCGGCGACGACCTGACCGACGAATACGGCTTCGCCGCGGCAAACGCCGCCGGCGGCTGGAGCGTGCTGGTGGGCCAGCGTGAACACAGCGCGGCCAACTACGGCCTCCCCGGCACTGCCGCCGTGCACGCCTGGCTCATGGCCAATGCGGCACAAGGGGAGGCTCACACCCGGTAGCGCCGCCGGCGCACCGACGCATCACGGGACCATCCATGGAAGACGTCAACGTACACGAGGCCAGCCTCCGGCTCGGCGTGATCGGCAACAGCAGTTTCGGCGCACTGGTGGACGAGCGCGGCCGCGTGGTCTGGAGCTGCCTGCCGGCCTTCGATGGGGACCCGGCCTTCTGCGCGCTGCTGTCGCCGCGGGACAATGAAGGCGGCGACTTCTCCATCGAACTGGAAGACTTCGAGCGCTCCGAACAGCGCTACGAACCGAACACCGCGATCCTGCGCACCATCCTCCACGACCGCCATGGCGGCTCGCTGGAGATCGTGGACTTCGCCCCGCGCTGGCACCAGAACGGGCGCTTCTACCGGCCGGTGTCGATCATCCGCCGGATCACCCCGCTGTCCGGCAGCCCGCGGATCCGCGTGCGCGTGCGCCCGCTGGCCGACTGGGGCGCGCGCGTGCCCGAGTCGACCTGGGGCAGCAACCACATGCGCTGGCTGCTGCCGCACTTCACCCTGCGCCTGAGCACCGACGTGCCGGTGCGCTTCGTGCGCGACGGCCTGCCGTTCGTGCTCAGCCACCGCCAGCACCTGGTGCTCGGCCCGGACGAGCCGATGGGCCGTTCGCTGTGCGGCTATGTCGACGAGGCGCTCACCCGCACCCGCGACTACTGGCGCGAGTGGGTGCGCTACCTCTCCATCCCGCTGGAATGGCAGGACGCGGTGATCCGCAGTGCGATCACCCTCAAGCTGTGCCAGTACGAGGACAGCGGCGCGATCATCGCCGCGATGACCACCTCCATTCCCGAGGCGCCTGACACTGCGCGCAACTGGGACTACCGCTACTGCTGGCTGCGCGACGCGGCCTTCGTGGTGCGCGCGCTCAACCGCTTGGGCGCGACCCGCAGCATGGAGGAGTTCCTGCGCTACATCTTCAACATCGCCAGCCATGACGGCAGCCTGCAGCCGCTGTACGGCATCGGCTTCGAGGAGAAGCTGGACGAGGACGAGGTGCCGTCGCTGGCCGGCTACCGTGGCATGGGCCCGGTGCGCCGCGGCAACCTGGCCTGGATCCAGAAGCAGCACGCCGTCTACGGCAGCGTGGTGCTGGCTTCGACCCAGCTGTTCTTCGACCAGCGCCTGGCTGACCCCGGCGATGCCCACGCCTTCCAGCGCCTGGAGCCGCTGGGCGAGCGCGCCTTCGCCCTGTACGACGTGCCCGACGCCGGGTTGTGGGAGTTCCGCGGCCGCGCCGAGGTGCACACCTATACCGCGGCCATGTGCTGGGCGGCCTGCGACCGCCTGGCCAAGATCGCCACCCAGCTGGGCCTGGCCGAGCGCGAGGCCTACTGGCGCCTGCGCGCCAACACGATCCGCAAGACCACGCTGGAGCGCGCCTGGCGCCCGGACGCCAACCATTTCAGCGCCTCGTTCCAGAGCGACTACCTGGACGCCTCGCTGCTGCTGCTCGCCGACATCGGCTTCGTCGAGGCGGACGATCCGCGCTACGTGGCCACGGTGGAGGCCATCGGCCGCGAGCTGCGCCACGGCGACGGCGTGTTCCGCTATGTCGCGCCGGACGACTTCGGCGAGCCGGAGACCAGTTTCACCATCTGCACCTTCTGGTACATCGATGCGCTGGCGGCGATCGGCCGCATGGACGAGGCGCGCGAGCTGTTCGAGCGTGTGCTGGCCAACCGCAACCACCTGGGCCTGCTGTCGGAGGACATGGCCTTCGACAGCGGCGAGGGCTGGGGCAATTTCCCGCAGACCTACTCGCACGTGGGCCTGATCATCGCCGCGATGCGGCTCTCGCGTTCCTGGCAGGAGGCCTCATGAGCCGTCTGGTCGTCGTATCCAACCGCGTGGCCATCCCCGGCGAGAACCGCGCCGGCGGCTTGGCCGTGGCCCTGCTGGCGGCGCTGGGCGAGCGCGGCGGCGTCTGGTTCGGCTGGAGCGGCAAGACCGTGCGCGGCGCCAGCGGCGAGGTCCACGAGCAGGAGGCCGAGGGCATCCGCTACGTGACCATGGACCTCAACCGCGCCGACCTGGACGCGTATTACAACGGCTTCTCCAACCGCACCCTGTGGCCGCTGCTGCACTTCCGCCTGGACCTGGTCGACTACGACCGCGCCACCCGCGAAGGCTACCGCCGGGTCAACGCCATGTTCGCCGACCGGCTCGCGCCGCTGCTGCGCGAGGACGACACGGTCTGGATCCACGACTACCACCTCATCCCGCTGGCGGCGCTGCTGCGCGAGCGCGGCGTCGGCTGCCGGATCGGCTTCTACCTGCACGTGCCGGTGCCCTCGGCCGCCCTGATCATGGCGGTGCCCGACCACCAGCGGCTGTTCTCGGCGCTGTATGCCTACGACCTGCTCGGCTTCCAGACCCAGCGCGACAACGACCGCTTCCAGTCCTACGTGCGCCTGTACGGTGGCGGCAAGGTGATCAGCCCCGGCCTGCTGGAGGCGCCCGGCGGGCGCCGCTTCCGCACCGGCACCTTCCCGATCAGCATCGACACCCCGGTGATCGCGCGCCAGGCCGCGGCGGCGGCCAACAAGCCGGCGGTGCGCAGCCTGCGCACCAGCCTGGAGGACCGTCTGCTGGCCATCGGCGTGGACCGGCTGGACTATTCCAAGGGCCTGCCGGAGCGCTTCCACGGCTTCGAGCGCTACCTGGAGCGGCATCCGGACCAGAAGGGCACTCTCACCTACCTGCAGATCGCGCCGCTGTCGCGCTCGGACGTGAGCGAGTACCGCACCCTGCGCAGCCAGCTGGAGCAGACCGCCGGGCACATCAACGGTGCCCACGCCGCGCCGAACTGGACGCCGCTGCGCTACGTCAACCGCAATTTCCCGCACGCCACCCTGACCGGCTTCTACCGCACGGCGCGGCTGGGCCTGGTCACGCCCTTGCGCGATGGCATGAACCTGGTCGCCAAGGAATTCGTGGCCTCGCAGGATCCGGAGAATCCGGGCGTCCTGGTGCTGTCGTTGCTGGCCGGCGCGGCGCAGGAGCTGAAGGAGGCGCTGCTGGTCAATCCACACGACCTGGACGGCGTGGCCGATGCCATCGCCACCGCGGCGACCATGCCGCTGGCGCGGCGCAAGGAGCGCTGGCACGCGATGATGGAGCACCTGCAGAAGCACGATATCCACGCCTGGCGCAAGGAGTACCTGGGCGCGCTGGAGTCCGGCTGACAGCTGCGCCTCAGGCGGTTCTGCGGATCATGGTCGGGCACGCGCCGGGCGCCGCCCTGCGATCATGTGCCCGTCTTCTTCCGTCTGCGAGGTTCCTGTCCCATGCGTTCCGTGTCTGCCGTGCTCCTGCTTGCCACCCTGCTGCCGCTTTCCGCCCATTCGCGCGAGCTGGCCAAGACCCCGGGAGGCTGGACCGGCACCGGTGAGCTGGGACTGGCGCTGGCGCGGGGCAATACCCGCTCGGAGAGCCTCAACACCCGCCTGCGCTTCGCCCGCGAGGAGGAGCGCTGGAAGAACAGCCTAGGCGTATCCGCGCTGCGCTCGCGCGCCGAGGTCACCGGTGATTTCGACGGCGACGGCGTGCCCGAGCGCGCCTACGAGACCAGCGCCAACCGCTACGACGTCACCGGCTCCAGCGCCTACCGCTTCAGCCCGCGCCACCACGTCTCGGCCAACGGCCGCTACGAGCGCGACGACTTCTCCCCGTACGAGTACCAGGGCACCGTGGCCGTCGGCCTCGGCAGCCGCTTCATCGACAACGACACGACCAAGTTCAGTGGTGAAATCGGCCCCGGTTACCGCAGCGCGCGTACCCGCGACGGCGACCTGCAGAGCAGCGTGATCACCCGTGGCCAGCTCGACCTGCGCCACCAGCTGACCGAAAACACCGAAGTGTTCAACACCCTGCTGGTGGAAGCCGGCGCGGACAACACCTTCGCCCAGAACGACCTCGGCCTGTCCGTCGCCATGAACGAGCGCCTCGCGCTCAAGGCCGGGGTGCAGGCCCGGCACAACTCCGAAGTCGAGGACGCGGACACCAAACGCACCGACACCCTGACCACCGTCAACCTGGTCTACACCTTCCGCTGAGCGCGGCCGCTCAGCGCTCCAGCAGCGCCACGGTGGCCATGCGCCCGGTGCGCTGGTCGCGGCGGTGGGAGTAGAAG
>JAEWAG010000415.1 GCA_023391775.1 Pseudomonadota bacterium
ATCCAGCACGGCCACCCGCTCGTGGCCCAGCAGGCGCAGCAGCCACCAGGCACGTGCGGCGGCCATGCTGCCGTCGGCGGCGTCGTAGACCACCACCTGGTGCTGCGGACCGATGCCCCACTCGCCCACCCGGCGCGCGAAGGCGGCCGGGTCCGGCAGCGGGTGCCGCCCCTGGCCCTGCACGCCATGGTCGGACAGGTCGCGGTCCAGGTCCGCGTGCATGGCCCCGGGCAGGTGCGAGGCGGCGTACGCAGCGGCCCCGGCGGAGGGGTCGGTCAGCACGGCACGCGCATCCAGCAGGCGCAGCTGCGGGTCGTCCAGACCCGCGGCCAGCACGGGGACGTCCACCAGGGTGGTCCAGTTCATCGCGCTCATGCCGCTTCCTCCAGCTTGCGCCTCAGGTTGTACAGGATCGCGGCGGTGGCGCCCCAGATGCGCTGCCCCGGCCAGTCGTACTCGAGCACGGTACGCGGCCGCCCGCGGTATTCCATCTCGATGCTGCGCAGCCGCCCCGGCGCCATCAGGTAGTCCAGTGGCACCTCGAACACCTGCGCCACCTCGCCCGGCTCCGGGCGCGGGCGGAAATCCGGATCCAGCGCGGCCACCACCGGCGTCACCCGGAAGCCGCTGATGGTCAGCAGCGGATCCAGGTACCCCAGCGGCGCGGCCTGGTGCACCGGAAGCGCGATCTCCTCGCGGCTCTCGCGCAGGGCCGCGCCCAGCACGCCACGGGCGGCGGCCTCGACCCGGCCGCCGGGGAAGCTGACCTGTCCGCCGTGGTGGCGCAGGCCGTCGGTGCGCAGGGTCAGCAGCACCCGGGTGCCCTCGGCACGCGGCACCAGGCCGACCAGGACCGCAGCCTCGGCCGGCACCTGGGCCGGCATCAGGTCGGCCAGCTCCTCACGGTTCCAGCCCGCCTCGCGCGGTGGCTGCCGCAACGGGTGCAGCACGTCCTGCAGCGCCACGCGCTCGCGCAGCCGCTCCAGGAAACCCTGCCGTTGCCGTTGCCGCTGCTGCAACACGTCCTCCACCAGGTTCCGTCGCGCGGGCTCGTCCATCCGCGACCAGGCGCCGATCTCGCCGCCGGTGCGCAGGCAACCTTCGCACAAGCCGTCGTCGCCAAGGCGGCAAAGTCCGATGCACGGGCTGGTGGCGGCAGGCAGGGATGGAACGCTCACGTCGAACCGGAGGACAGGTGGCCCGGACCGGGGCCGGAAACGACTGCGCCGGCATGTAGCCGGCGCAGCAGCAAGGCACGACAGGGACTGTCGCGGATTACTTGATGGCGACCAGCTTGATCTCGAACACCACCGCCACGTTCGGCGGGAAACCGGTGCGCGGGTCGGCGCCGTAGGCCTTGTCCGGCGGCAGGGCCACTTCCCACTTGGCGCCGGTCGGCATCTGCAGAAGCACCTCGCGCATGGCGGCCATCTCGACCTCGCTGACCTTGATGTTGGGGATCTGCTGGGCCGGGCGGGCCTGCTCCGGGCGCTGGCCGTACGGGTACGGGCCGGCCACTTCCAGCTGCACGTTGCTGGCCTGGGTCGGCTTGGCGCCGCTGCCGGCCTCGATCACGCGGTACTGGACGCCGCTGGGCAGGGTCTGCACGCCGGTCTTGGCCTTGTTCTGGGCCAGGAACTGGTCCGAACGGGTCTTGTTCTCGGCGGCGGCCTTGTCGTACTGGGCCTTGGCTTCCTGCGCACGGGCCTGCTCGCGCTTCTGGAAGGCTTCCAGCGCCGGCTTCATCTGATCGGGGGTGATCGCCGGCTGCTTCTGGCCGAGGGCGTCCTGCAGGCCCTTGACCACGGAATTCACATCGAGCTGCTCGCCACGGCCCTGCAGCTCAGCCAGGTTGTTGCCGTAGTCGTAGCCGAAGTAGTAGCTCAGCTTGCCCTTCTCGGACGTGGTGTCCTGGGCGAAGGCACTGCCGGCCAGGGCCAGGGCGGCGACGGCAACAGCGATCGGACGCAACTTCATCAAGTTCATCTCCGGAAGGGGGTACCGGGGCGGCCCCGGGTCTGACGACGCGCTAGGATAGCCGCCGCTCGGTCGGCCCGCCATAGCGCGGGACAGGCCTGTGACCCCGGCCGAATGCGCAAGTTCCGCATATTTCCTTCACATTCCGAAACCGTCGCAAACAGGAGCGCCAATGGCGTCCAGCCCCGTCACTGTCCGCGACGCCGATGGCGTCCGCACCCTCACCATCGACCGCCCGGAGCGGCTGAACGCACTGGACCGCCAGACCCTGCAGGCGCTGGATGAGGCCTTCGCCGCGGCGGCCGCCGATGCGGCCGTGCGCGTGCTGGTCCTGACCGGCGCCGGCCCCAAGGCCTTCGTCGCCGGCGCGGACATCGCCGAGATGAACCAGCTCGGCCCGATCGAGGCGCGCGAGTTCTCGCTGCTGGGCCAGCGCCTGATGCGCCGGATCGAGCGCATGTCCAAGCCGGTGATCGCTGCGGTCAACGGCTTCGCCCTCGGCGGCGGCCTGGAACTGGCGATGGCCTGCCACCTGCGTATCGCCGCCGACAGCGCGCGCATGGGCCAGCCGGAGATCAACCTGGCGCTGATCCCGGGCTTCGGCGGCACCCAGCGCCTGCTGCGCCTGTGCGGCCGCGCCGCGACCCTGGAGCTGTGCCTGCTGGGCGCTCCGGTCGACGCTACCCGTGCCCAGCAGCTGGGCCTGGTCAACCGCGTGGTTCCCGCCGCGGAACTGGAGGCGGAAGTCAGCGCGCTGGCAGCACGCCTGGCCAAGGCAGCCCCGCTGGCGCTGCGCGGCATCCTCGACGCGGTGGTGGTCGGTGGCGAATGCGCGATCGAGGAGGGCCTGCAGTTCGAGACGGCCCAGTTCGCCCTGCTGTTCGCCACCGAGGACATGCGCGAAGGCACCACGGCGTTCCTCGAGAAGCGCGCGCCGCAGTTCCACAACCGCTGAGCCGTGATGGATCCACTGCACCGACCCGACCTGCCCCGGCGTGCGCACCTGCTGGCGCTGCTGCGCGAGGGTCACGTGGATGCGGCACTGGAGGCGGGACTGATGGCCTACCCC
>JAEWAG010000133.1 GCA_023391775.1 Pseudomonadota bacterium
GGTACACCGCCTACACCCCGTACCAGGCGGAGATCTCGCAGGGGCGCATGGAGGCGCTGGTCAACTTCCAGCAGATGTGCGCGGACCTGCCCGGCATGGAGATCGCCAACGCCTCGCTGCTGGACGAGGCCACCGCCGCGGCCGAGGCCATGACCCTGGCCAGGCGTTCCAGCAAGGCCAAGTCGGACGTGTTCTTCGTGCATGACGCCGTGCATCCGCAGACCCGTGAACTGCTGCACACGCGCGCCGAGCCGCTGGGCATCGAGCTGCGCGTGGGCACCCCGGAGGAGGCGATGGAGGCCGAGTGCTTCGGCGTGCTGCTGCAATACCCGGACACCTTCGGCCACATCGGCGACCACAAGGCGCTGGCCGATGCGATCCACGCCCGCGGCGGCCTGGTGGCCGTGGCCACCGACCTGCTGGCCCTGACCCTGATCGCCGCGCCCGGCGAATGGGGCGCGGACATCGTGGTCGGCAACAGCCAGCGCTTCGGCGTGCCGTTCGGTTTCGGCGGCCCGCACGCGGCGTTCATGGCCTGCCGTGACGCGTTCAAGCGTTCCATGCCCGGCCGCCTGATCGGCGTATCGGTGGATACCGAGGGCAACCCGGCCTACCGCCTGACCCTGCAGACCCGCGAGCAGCACATCCGCCGCGAGAAGGCCACGTCCAACATCTCCACCGCCCACGTGCTGCTGGCGGTGATGGCCTCGATGTACGCCGTCTACCACGGCCCCGAGGGCCTGGCCCGGATCGCGCGCCGCACCCACCGCCTGGCGGCGATCCTGGCCGCGGCCCTGCGCGGCGCCGGGATCGAGGTCGGCGAGCACTTCTTCGACACCCTGCACGTCAAGGGCGTGGATGCCGAAGCCATCGGCGGCCGCGCGCGCCAGGCCGGCATCAACCTGCGCCTGATCGACAGCACGGCCGTGGGCATCAGCCTGGACGAGACCACCACCCGCGCCGACGTGGTCGCGCTGGCGCAGCTGTTCGGCGCCGCCGCCGACATCGAGGCGCTCGATGCGACCACCGCCGACGCCCTGCCGCCGGCGCTGCTGCGCACCACGCCGTTCCTGCAGCACCCGGTGTTCAACACCCACCACAGCGAGCATGAGCTGCTGCGCTACATGCGCTCGCTGTCGGACAAGGACCTGGCGATGGATCGCACCATGATCCCGCTGGGCAGCTGCACCATGAAGCTCAACGCCACCGCCGAGATGATCCCGGTGACCTGGCCGGAGTTCAGCCGCATCCACCCGCTGGTGCCGGCCGAGCAGGCCCAGGGTTACGCCGAGCTGATCGGCAGCCTGGAGGCGATGCTGGCCGAGTGCACCGGCTATGACGCGGTGAGCCTGCAGCCCAATTCCGGCGCCCAGGGCGAGTACGCCGGCCTGCTGGCGATCCGCGCCTACCATGCCTCGCGCGGCGAAGGGCACCGCGACATCTGCCTGATCCCCGAATCGGCGCACGGCACCAACCCGGCCTCGGCGCAGATGTGCGGCATGAAGGTGGTGGTCACCCGCTGCGACGCCAACGGCAACGTCGACGTCGAGGACATCCGCGCAAAGGCCGAGAAGCACTCGGCCAACCTGGCCGCGATCATGATGACCTACCCCTCCACCCACGGCGTGTTCGAGGAGGACGTGGTCGAGATCTGCGAGATCGTCCACGCCCACGGCGGCCAGGTGTACACCGACGGCGCCAACATGAACGCCCTGGTCGGCGTGGCCAAGCCGGGCAAGTGGGGTTCGGACGTGTCCCACCTCAACCTGCACAAGACCTTCTGCATCCCGCACGGCGGCGGCGGCCCGGGCGTGGGCCCGTGCGCGGTCAAGTCGCACCTGGCGCCATTCCTGCCGAAGACCCTGGCTGAAGGCGGCATCCGCACCGGGGGCACCGGCAACGGCCCCATGGTCAGCGCCGCCAGCTTCGGCTCCGCCTCCATCCTGCCGATCAGCTGGATGTACGTGGCGATGATGGGCGCCTCCGGCCTGCGCAAGGCCACCCAGGTGGCCCTGCTCAATGCCAACTACATCTCCAGGAAGCTGGCTCCGCACTACAGGACGCTCTACACCGGCCGGAACGGACTTGTCGCGCACGAGTGCATCCTGGACATCCGTCCGCTGGAGAAGGCCACCGGCGTCAGCGCCGAGGACGTGGCCAAGCGCCTGATCGACTTCGGCTTCCACGCCCCGACCCTGAGCTTCCCGGTGGCCGGCACGGTGATGGTGGAGCCGACCGAGAGCGAATCGCAGCACGAGCTGGACCGCTTCATCGACGCGATGATCCAGATCCGCGAGGAGATCCGCGCGATCGAGGAAGGCCGCATGGACCGCGAGGACAACCCGCTCAAGCACGCGCCGCACACCGCGCTGCAGGTCTCCGGCAGCGAGTGGAAGCACGGTTACACCCGCGAGCTGGCCGCCTTCCCGCTGCCGTCGCTGAAGAAGCAGAAGTACTGGCCGCCGGTGGCCCGCGTGGACAACGTCTACGGCGACAAGAACGTGTTCTGCGCCTGCATCCCGGTGGAAGACTTCAAGGACGAGCCGGAAGCCTTCAGCGAGCCGGCAGTGGCCTGACCGCCCCGGGCTGTTGACACCAGGACGGCGCCCTGCGG
>JAEWAG010000159.1 GCA_023391775.1 Pseudomonadota bacterium
TCGACCGGGCTGGCCATGGCACCGCGCCACGCATCGATGCCGGCGGCGGGTGCCAGCTCCCTGGCCAATCGCGGGGCACGCACGTAGCCGGTGGCGGCGACGCGCTGGGCCAAGGCATGCCGGCCGGCATCGAAGCCGCCCGGATTGGCCAGCCCGCGCGGCGCACGCAGGCGCAGCTGCATGGACCAGTGCGCGCCGGGCTCCAGGTCCAGGCGTGGACCGGGCGCCACCGCGCCGAAGTCGTCATACCAGGACAGCTGCAGCAGGCGGCCGCGCAGCGCCGGGGGAGCGTCCTTCCCCACCCGCAGCAGGAATCGCGTGCGTCGTGCCTCATGCTCGGGCAGCCCGACCACCCGTCCGGCCACGCGGGCCTCGGCGCCCTCCATGGGTGGGGGGAGTTGCGCCGACAGCACCCAGCCGGCATGCAGCCCTGCCCAGCCGAAGCCCAGCAGCAGGGCTCCGAGCGCCCGCCCACGCCACGGCCGCGCCCACGCGGCGATGCCGGCCAGCACGCACAGCCAGCGCAGCCATGCCGGGGCGAGGGCGGGCAGGAACAGGCAGATGGTCACCCCGGCCAGCAACGCAGCCGCGCAGGCGAACCCGGCCGGCCGCGCCGGCGACAGGCCTGCGCCATCCAGGGCAGGTGCCGCCGCAAGGCCGGCGTCCGTGTCGTGTTGTGTTCCTTCCCTTGCCACCGGCCTAGGGTCGGGCGGGCGCCGGCGTGGCGCCATCGGCGCGCCCAGCACTGTCCTGTAGGAAGGCGCCTACCCTGCGCAGCGCGACCACGGGCGATACTGCGCCGGACGATCCGGAGCGCCACCTTGGAACACCACGTCGAGATCCACTACTGCACCCGCTGCCGCTGGCTGCTGCGCGCTTCATGGATGGCGCAGGAACTGTTGACCACCTTCCAGTCCGAACTGGGCCGGCTTTCACTGGTTCCCGGGTCCGGCGGCATCTTCGAGGTGCACGCCAACGGGCGACGCATCTGGTCGCGCGAAGACGACGGCGGCTTCCCCGAGATCAGCGTGCTCAAGCAGCGGGTCCGCGACGTGATCGCCCCGGGCCGCGACCTTGGCCACGTGGACCGTGCCGCGCCGGCGTCCACCCCGACCGAAAACCCGCCGGGCTGAGCCGGCAGCGCGGCTCAGCTGGCCCGCGGGATCTCGCGCAGCCGGCCCTCGTGCAGCTCCAGCACGCGGTCCAGGCGCCCGGCCAGGCGCCGGTCGTGGGTCACCATCACCAGGCTGGTGCGCTCGGCGCGGTTGAGGCCGAGCATCAGGTCGAACACGGTGGCCGCGGTCTTCTCGTCCAGGTTGCCGGTGGGCTCGTCGCCCAGCACGCAGGCCGGCCGGTTGACCAGGGCGCGGGCCACCGCGGCGCGCTGGCGTTCGCCACCGGACAGCTCGCCGGGCTTGTGCGCCAGGCGGTGCCCCAGCCCCACGGCTTCCAGCAGGGCGGTTGCGCGGGCCGTGGCCTCCTCCACCATGCCCCCGCCGAGCAGCACCGGCATCATCACGTTCTCCAGCGCGGTGAACTCCGGCAGCAGGTGGTGGAACTGGTAGACGAAGCCCAGCGCGCGGTTGCGCAGGCGGCCGCGCTGGCCGTCGGACAGCGTCGACATCTTCTGCCCGGCCACGTAGACCTCGCCCGCGCTGGGGGTGTCCAGGCCGCCCAGCAGGTGCAGCAGGGTACTCTTGCCGGCACCCGAGGCCCCGACGATGGCCACCGTCTCGCCGGCGGCCACCTGCAGGTCGAGCCCATCGAAGACATGGGTCTTCAGCTTGCCCTCGGCGTAGGTCTTGCCCAGGCCTTCGGCGCGCAGCGCCTCGCCCGCATGCTGGATCGGATTACTCATAGCGCAGCGCCTCCGCCGGCTGGGTCCGGGCGGCCCGCCAGGCCGGATACAGGGTTGCCAGGAAGCTCATCAACAGCGCGACGACCAGGGTCAGGGTGACGTCACCGGTCTGCATGTCGGTCGGCAGGCCGGTGATGTAGTACACATCGCCCGGCAGCAGCTCCACGTTGAACAGCGCTTCGATCCCGTTGAGGATCCGCTCCAGGTTCCAGGTCAGCGTCACCCCGCCGATGAAGCCCAGCACGGTGCCGATGATGCCGATCAGCGTGCCCTGCACCATGAACACCTGCATCACGCCGCCCGGGGTCAGGCCTAGGGTGCGCAGGATGGCGATGTCCGCCTGCTTGTCGGTCACCAGCATCACCTGCGAGTTCACCAGGGTGAAGGCGCCCATCAGGATGATCAGCGACAGCAGGATGCCCATCACCGTCTTTTCCATCTTCAACGAGTGGTAGAGGTTGGCGTTCTCCGTGGTCCAGTCGCTGACCCGGTAGAAGCCCGGCAACTGCATGGCCAGGTCGCGCGCCACCTCGAAGGACTGGTTCATGTCGTGCAGCTTCAGGCGCACGCCGGTCACACCGTCCATGCGCAGCACCCGCTGCAGGTCATCCATGTGGGTCATGGCCAGGCCACGGTCGATCTCGTTGTAGCCGGCCTCGAAGACACCGCTGACGGTGAATCGCTTGTAGCGCGGCATGGCGCCCATGGGCGAGCCCTGGAACTCGGGCAGCATGACCATGACGGTGTCGCCGACGTCCACGCCCAGCCACAGCGCCAGTTCGTTGCCCAGCAGGATGTTGAACGAGCCGGGCTGCAACGATCCGGCGCTGCCACGGGTGATCTTGCGCCCGACCTCGGAGACGGTGTCCTCCAGCGCCGGGGTCACGCCCCGGACCATGGCCGGCTGCCGGCGCGGGCCGGTCAGCAACGCCTCGGTCTCGATGTACGGCGCGGCGCCGGCCACCCGCGGGTCGCGACCGGCGGCATCCAGCGCCAGCTGCCAGTCGTGCATGGGTTCGCCGCTGGCGGACACGGTGGCGTGCGCGGCGAACTGCAGCAGGCGGTCGCGGATTTCCTTCTGGAAGCCGCTCATCACCGCCATGGTGGTGATCAGCACGGTCACGCCCAGGGCGATGCCGAGGATCGACGCGAGGGAGATGAAGGAGATGAAGGCGTTGCGGCGCTTGGCGCGCAGGTAACGCAGGCCGATGGCGACGGGTACCGGTCTGAACATGGGGCCTTTTGGGATGTCCGCTGCCGGTGGCCCGGCATCTGGGGCCGCTATGGTGCCATCGCCCGCGTGAGCCGCGAAACACATCCGCGCTGGGCAGCCAGACGCAGTTCACGCCGTGCGGCCGCTGGCAGCGTGTCGGGCCACCACGCCAGGCGGCGGCTGACGTCCTGGCCGTCGACCAGGTGCACCACGGCCACAGGCCCGCGCCAGGCCACGTCGACAAGGCGCACGCGGGCACCATCGAGGAAGGCCTCCCCGTCCGCGGCAAGTACCAGATCCCGGGTTGGCTGGCGCCACAGGCCCCGCGCCTGCCACACACCCCAGGCCAGGGCCAGGATCGCCAGCGGCCAGGCCAGCAGCGCGGGCACGCCGGAAAGCAGGACGCAGGACGCGCCCAGCGGAGCGAGGATCAGCAGCGCCAGCACCGGCCAGCGCGAAGGGCGCCACTCAAGCCGGAAGGGCGCGGATGCGGGTGATGAGCGCGGCCAGTTCTGCATCCGGGCAGGTTTCATATCCCATGAACCAGCGCCAGAGCCTATCGTCTTCGCAATCCAGCATCCGTAGGAAAACCCCGCGCTCGGCTTCGGAAGCCGCCTCCCAGCGATGCGCCAGCCAGCGTTCGAAGAGCTGGTCCAGTTCGCGCATGCCGCGCCGGCAGCGCCAGCGGATGCGCCGCAGCAGGACGTCGGAATCGGTCTCGGGGGATGTCACGGCAACCGCCTCGGCAGGTCAATGCGCATTCACGCGATCCGCCCCGTGCATCCGCAGGTGCCCGGGGCGGCGTGCATCAGGCCGCGCCGGCCTCGCGCTGCTTCAGCGAGCGGTGGACCAGCAGCGCCAGCAGCGTGGACAGGGCGCCGGACAGCAGGTAGGCCCCCATGTAGGCCAGGCCGAAGTGGGCGCACAGGCCCAGGGCCACCAGCGGGGCGAAGGCCGCGCCGATCAGCCAGGCGAAATCGGAAGTCAGCGCCGCGCCGGTGTAGCGGTAGCGCGACCCGAAGTTGCGGGTCACCGCGCCGGAGGACTGGCCGTAGGACAGGCCCAGCAGCACGAAGCCGACCAGGATGAACGTGTCCTGGGCCACGGCGCCACCGCCCAGCAGGGTCGGCGCGAAGCCGCTGAACATGGCGATGGCAAGGGCCAGGGCGCCCAGGGTCGGCACGCGGCCGAAGCGGTCGGCGATCAGGCCGGAGGCCAGCACGCCGCCGATGGCCAGGAAGCCGCCGATGACCTGCACCACCAGCAGGCTGCCGACCGACTGCTCCGAATACAGCAGCACCCAGGACACCGGGAAGATGGTGACGATGTGGAACAGCGCGTAGCTGGCGAGCGGCGCGAAGGCGCCGATCACCACGTGGCGGCCCTTCTCGCGGAACAGCTCGCCCAGCGGCACAGGCTCCAGCTCGCGCTGGCCCATCTGCTGCTCGTACTCGTGGGTCACCACCAGGCGCAGGCGCGCGAACAGCGCCACCACGTTGATGGCGAAGGCGGCGAAGAACGGGTAGCGCCAGCCCCAGGCGTAGAAGTCCTCGGTGGACAGGCTGGCCAGCAGGAACGCGAACAGCGCCGCGGCGACGATGAAGCCGACCGGCGCGCCCAGCTGCCCCAGCATCGCGTACCAGCCGCGGCGGTGCTTGGGCGCGTTCAGCGCCAGCAGCGACGGCAGGCCGTCCCAGGAACCGCCGAGGGCGATGCCCTGGGCGATGCGGAACAGGGCCAGCAGCACGATCGCCCCTGCGCCCAGGCGCGCATAGCCCGGCAGGAAGGCGATGCCGGCCGTAGCCGTGCCCAGCAGGAACAGGGCCGCGGTCATCTTGGTGCCGCGGCTCCAGCGGGTCTGGATGCGCATGAACAGCGCGGTGCCGAACGGGCGGGCGATGAACGCCAGGGCGAAGATCGCGAACGAATAGAGGGTGGCCGTCAGCGGCTCGGCGAAGGGGAAGAACACCTTCGGGAACACCAGCGCCGAGGCGATGCCGTAGACGAAGAAGTCAAAGTATTCCGAGGCCCGGCCGATGACCACGCCGACGGCGATCTCGCCGGGCGCGACCTCGTGGGACGCGGAATCCTGGCCGTGGACGGAAACGGTAGGGCTGGACGCGGGGATCGAAGACATCGGCGGCGGACACGGCTGGCGGGGGAAGGGGCGACACCGGGGCCGGCGGGACACACGGCCACGTCCGGGCATCCGGCCCGGCCCGGCAAGGGTGTCACACAAGTCCCGGCCTGGGCCATAGGACAAAACGTCCAATCGTCCCGGAGGCGCGTCGGCGTTAGAGTGCGGCCTCGCAGCGCCCCCCCGCCAAGCGCGAAAAGCAAGCACGATGTCTCTTCCCAAGATCCTGGGCCGCCTCGTCGCGGCCGCCGGCCTGGCCTTGATGCTGGGCGGCTGCAATACCATCCTGCTCAACGCTCCCGGTGACGTCGCCCGCCAGCAGGGCAACCTGATCATCATCGCCACCGTGCTGATGCTGATCATCATCGTCCCGGTGATCGCCCTGACCCTGTTCTTCGCCTGGCGTTACCGGGCCTCGAACACCAAGGCCACCTACAAGCCGGACTGGGACCACTCCCTGCAGCTGGAGCTGGTGGTGTGGTCGGCACCGCTGCTGATCATCATCGCCCTGGGCTCGATCACCTGGATCAGCACCCACACCCTGGACCCGTACCGGCCGCTGGACCGCATCGCCGAGGGCAAGCCGGTGCCGGAAGGCGTGGAGCCGCTGGTGGTCGAGGTGGTGTCGCTGGACTGGAAGTGGCTGTTCATCTATCCCGAGCAGGGCATCGCCACGGTCAATGAGCTGGCCGCGCCGGTGGATCGCCCGATCCACTTCAAGCTCACCTCCTCCACGGTGATGAACGCGTTCTACGTCCCGGCGCTGGCCGGCATGATCTACACCATGCCGGGCATGCAGACCGAGCTGAACGCGGTCATCGGTACCGAGGGCCAGTACGAAGGCCTATCGTCCAACTACAGCGGCGCCGGCTTCTCCGGCATGCGCTTCGGCTTCCACGCCCTGAGCGAGGCCGGGTTCGACGAGTGGGTCGCCAAGGTGCGCGCGAGCGGCCAGGCGCTGGACCGCGACGGCTACCTGGAGCTGGAGAAGCCCAGCGCCCGCGAGCCGGTGCGCCACTTCGCCTCGGTCGACCCGGCCCTGTATGGCGCGGTGCTCAACCGCTGCGTGGACCCGCGCCAGATGTGCATGCACGAAATGATGGCCATCGACGCCGGCAACGGCCCGGGCCGCACCCGCATGGAAGGCCTTGAGGCCCGCACCCGCGGCGACCTGCGCGGCGGTGTCTACGTGCAGTCGTCCATGTGCGCCGCCGGCGACCCCGCCGCCCCCGGCCTGGCCACCACCCTCGCCCGCTCCGCTCGCTGAAGCGGTTCGCCGCCGCGCCCGCAACACGGCGCGGCGGCCTGATGACGGAAGTCAAGAAACATGTCCTCCCCGACGCATTCGACCTCGGCACCCTACAAC
>JAEWAG010000220.1 GCA_023391775.1 Pseudomonadota bacterium
CTCGTCGAGCAGGCCGAGCAGGGCGTGGACTACTTCACCATCCATGCCGGCGTGCTGCTGCGCTACGTGCCGCTGACCGCGAAGCGCGTCACCGGCATCGTCTCCCGCGGCGGCTCGATCATGGCCAAGTGGTGCCTGGCCCACCATCGCGAGAATTTCCTCTACACCCACTTCGAGGAGATCTGCGAAATCATGAAGGCCTACGACGTGGCCTTCTCGCTGGGCGACGGCCTGCGCCCGGGCAGCATCGCCGATGCCAACGACGCGGCCCAGTTCGGCGAGCTGGAGACCCTGGGCGAGTTGACGAAGATCGCGTGGAAGCACGACGTGCAGACCATGATCGAAGGCCCCGGCCACGTACCGATGCAGCTGATCAAGGAGAACATGGACAAGCAGCTGCGCGAGTGCGGCGAGGCGCCGTTCTACACGCTGGGCCCGCTGACCACCGACATCGCGCCGGGCTACGACCACATCACCAGCGCCATCGGCGCGGCGATGATCGGCTGGTTCGGCACCGCCATGCTCTGCTACGTCACGCCCAAGGAGCACCTGGGCCTGCCCAATCGCGAGGACGTGCGCGACGGCATCATGGCCTACAAGATCGCCGCCCACGCCGCGGACCTGGCCAAGGGCCACCCCGGCGCGCAGGTGCGTGACAACGCGCTGAGCAAGGCCCGCTTCGAGTTCCGCTGGCAGGACCAGTTCCACCTCGGCCTGGACCCGGAGAAGGCCCAGTCCATGCATGACGAGACCATGCCGAAGGAGGCGCACAAGCTGGCCCATTTCTGTTCGATGTGCGGGCCGCACTTCTGCTCGATGAAGATCACCCAGGACGTGCGCGACTACGCCGCCGAGCACGGGGTGGACGAGCAGGCCGCGCTGCAGGTGGGCATGGCGGAGAAGGCCGCCGAGTTCGTGCAGCAGGGCGGCAAGGTCTACCAGCCGGGCTAGTGACCGGGCGCCTGGCCGTGGCCCGCGATGGGCACGGCCAGGCGTGATTTGCCGGCGGACACGCGGACTGCGCGGCCGGCGCCGGCCGGTACGTGGCGCGGCGTTCACGGCGGCGCGCGGATGATCCGGGCCATCGCCCCACCCGGGGAGCAGGAGAACCGGTCATGGCCCGCTTCAATCGCGTTTACCGCGCCGCCGGCTGGGGCCTTGTGGCCCTGGCGGCGCTGCTGCTGGCCGGATGCGCCAGCGGACCGAGGATCAGCAGCGAGACCGATCCGTCGGTGGATTTCAGCCGCTACCGCACGTTCGCGTTCTACTCGCCCCTGGCGATCGAATCCCAGGGCTATTCCACGCCCACCAGCAACCGCATCCGCCAGGCGGCACGCGCGCAGATGGAGGCCCGTGGCTACGTCTACGACGAAAGCCAGCCGGACCTGTGGGTCAACCTCAACGCCTACCTGCAGGAGCGCACCGACGTGACCACCTTCCCCGAGGTGGATTACGACTACTACTACAGCTACCGGGCGCGCAGCTACGTGGCGGTGCCGTACTGGCGCGACCGCACCAGCGTGCGCAACTACACCGAAGGCACGCTCAACGTGGACCTGGTGGATGCGCGCCAGAACCGCATGGTCTGGACCGGCGTGGCGGTGGGTCGGGCCAGCCGCGGCAGCACCGCGGGCGAGCGCGCCGCCCAGATCGACTCGGCCATGAGCGGGATCTTCGCCCAGTACCCGTACCGCGCGCGCTGAGCCCGGTAGGCGGGGTACGACGTGTCCGGCGGCGGCCGTCCGGCATTGCGCTGGCTGTCGCTGGCGCGTCGCCATCCGTCGGCACTGCTGCTGGCGGTGCAGCTGCTTGGGGTGATGCTGTACCCGGCCATGGAACAGGCCCCGGGCGGTCGCGCGCTGTTCGGGGCCTTCGGCGTGGTGGTGCTGGTGCTGGCGGTGTGGGTGGTCAAACGCAGCCCGGCGCTGGCCTGGGTGGCGTGGTGCCTGGCGCTGCCGGCGGTACTGCTGTCGCTGGGTTCGGCCGCGATGCCGGGGCAGGCCGGGCGGATCGCGCTGGCTGCCGGCCAGGCGCTGGAAAGCCTGCTCTACCTGTATGCGGCCGGCGCGCTCAGCGCGTACATGTTGGCCGACCACCGCGTCACCCGCGACGAGCTCTATGCCGCCGGCGCCACCTTCACCCTGCTGGCCTGGGCGTTCGCGTTCGCCTTTTCGGTCTGCCAGATCGCCTTGCCGGGCAGCTTCATCTCGACCTCCGCCGGTCCGCAGCGCAGCTGGATGGAGCTGCTGTACCTGAGCTTCAGCCTCCTGTCCGGGGTCGGGCTCAGTGACGTGGTGCCGGTCCTGCCGCAGGCCCGCGCGCTGGTGATGCTGGGCCAGTTCGCCGGGGTGATGTACATCGCCCTGGTCGTGTCGCGGCTGGTCGGGCTGGCCATCATCCGCCACCGCCCGCAGGGGTGAGCGCCGCCGGCCTTTGTCCGCCGCGGCCCGGTTTGCCACACTGCGCGTCCACGCACGCAGGCATGTCCGATGAAATTGCAGGTCCCGTTCCTACAGCTGCCCGTCCTGTTCGACGCCGAGGCCATGGCCGCGGAGGTCGCGGCGGTCGACCCGCGCTGGTGGCGGGGGCGCACGCAGCAGGACGACGGCAACAGCGCGCTGACCCTGATCACCACCGGCGGAGATCCGGACAGCGACGCGCTCGACGGGCCGATGCGGCCGACCCCGGCGCTGGAGCAGTGCCCGTACCTGATGCAGGTGCTGGAAGCCCTCGGCGCGACCTGGGGCCGCTCGCGGCTGATGCGCCTCAAGGGCCAGGCCGAGGTGCGCGCGCACGTGGACATCAACTACTACTGGCGCGAGCGCATGCGCGTGCACGTGCCGATCGTGACCACGCCCTCGGTGCGCTTCCAGTGCGGCGAGGGCGAGGTCAACATGGCCGTCGGCGAGTGCTGGGTCTTCGACACCTGGCGCCGCCACCGCGTGCTCAACGCCGGCGAAGACACCCGCATCCACCTGGTCGCGGACACCGTCGGCGGCGAGCGCCTGTGGGACCTGCTCGCGCAGGCACGGCCGCCGGGCGCGCGCGGCCCGGACTGGCAGCCGCGGCGCGTGCCAC
>JAEWAG010000284.1 GCA_023391775.1 Pseudomonadota bacterium
GTCCACGTGGCCATGCCGGGCATAGGCCCAGCTGGCCGATCCGGCGCCGAACAGGGACTGCAGCTTGTTGGTGCCCAGGGTCTGCAGCGGCGGGATGCCCACCAGCAGCATCGCCGGGATCGTCACCATGCCGCCGCCGCCGGCGATCGAGTCGATGAAGCCGGCCAGCAGGCCGGCGAGGAACAGCAGCAGCAACAGCTGCAGGGCAAGCTCGGGCATGGCCGCACGGATCCCGGCGGGGGAGGGCCGGCAGGGCGGCCATTGTAGGTCGTGCCCGCCGGACGTTCGCTGGAAACCGAGCGACACCACGTGCCATCGGCCCGCCGCCTGCGTCAGCGGCTACCCTGCAGGCAACCCTCGCTGCCGCGGAACCGCCCATGCCGTCGATGCCGATCGTGCGTTCGCTTGTCCTGGCCTGCCTGCTCGCATCGGGCACTTCCGCAGCCGCCAGCGCCGCCACCCCACGTCCGGAGGTCGCCGCCGCCGCGGCGAGCCTGCAGTCCCAGGTGGTGGACTGGCGCCGCGACTTCCACCAGCACCCGGAGCTGTCCAACCGCGAACAGCGCACCGGCGAGGTGATCGCGCGCGAGCTGCGCAGGATGGGCCTGGAGCCGCGCACCGGCGTGGCCGGGCATGGCGTGGTCGCGGTGCTCAAGGGCGGCCGGCCGGGTCCGCGCATCGCCCTGCGCGCGGACATGGACGCATTGCCGGTGACCGAGCGCAACGACCTGCCGTTCGCGTCCAGGGCCACCGGTGAGTACCGCGGCCAGAGCGTGGGCGTGATGCACGCCTGCGGCCATGACGCGCACATGGCGATCCTGCTGGGCGTGGCCCGCGCCCTGGTCGAGCAGCGCCAGACGCAGCCGGGCGAGGTGATGTTCGTGTTTCAGCCGGCCGAGGAGGGTGCACCACCCGGCGAGGAGGGCGGCGCCTCACTGATGCTGGCGCAGGGCCTGTTCGAGTCCTTCCGGCCGGAGGCGATCTTCGGCCTGCACGTGTTCTCCTCGGTCCAGGCCGGGAAGATCGCGGTGCGCGGCGGGCCGCTGATGGCCGCCTCCGACCGTTTCGCGATCAGGGTGCTGGGCCGGCAGACGCACGGCTCGCGGCCCTGGGGCGGCATCGACCCGGTGGTGGCGGCGGCGGACCTGGTCGGCACGGCTCAGACCATCGTCAGCCGCCGCACCGACATCGCCCGGCTGCCGGCGGTGGTGACCTTCGGCGCGATCAATGGCGGCGTGCGCTACAACATCATCCCCGACGAGGTGGAGATGGTCGGCACCATCCGCACCTTCGACCCGGACATGCGCGAGGCGATCCTCGCCGACCTGCGCAACGTCGCCAGCCACGTGGCCGCCGCGCACGGGGCGAAGGTCGAGGCGCAGGTGCCGGACGGCGAGGGCAACCCGGCCACGGTCAACGACCCCGATCTGACCGCGCGCATGCTGCCCAGCCTGCAGGCGGCGGTCGGCGCGGACAACGTGTACGAGCCGCCGCTGCAGATGGGCGCGGAGGACTTCGCCTACTACGCCAGGGAGGTGCCGGCGATGTTCTTCTTCGTCGGCGCCACCCCGCCGGGCGTCGACCCGCAGACCGCGCCGAGCAACCACTCGCCGGAGTTCATGCTCGACGAGGCCTCGCTGGACGTGGGCCTGCGCGCGCTGCTGCAGGTGTCGCTGGACTACCTGCACGGGCCCGGCTGAGCCGGGCGCCGGCGGCTCAGAGGTCGAAGCCCAGCAGCAGCGGGTCGTGGTCCGAGCTGCGCCACGGCCCCGGCTCGTTGCGCCCGGCGTAGCCGGCATCATCCGGCTCGTCGGCGTTGATGTGCCACTCGGCCGCGCCGCGCAGCAGTGGCACCAGCGCCGGACTCAGCAGGGCATGGTCCAGGCGACCGCTGAGGCCGTCGTAGACGTAGCTCCACGGGCGGCCGCCGCCGGCGGCGGTGAACGCATCCACCCAGCCGGCCTCGGTGCGCAGCCAGTGCAGCGGGTCTTCCATGGCATAGGCGTTGAAGTCGCCCAGCAGCACGATGTTGCGCTGCTTGCGGCCCAGCGGCCGGTCCTGCAGCCAGGCATGCAGGCGCTGCACGGACTCGGTGCGGGTGGCGTTCCAGCAGCCCTGGCCGTCGCCCTGGTCCTGGTCGGCCCCGGTGGCTTCGCTGCAGCCCTTGGACTTGAGGTGGTTGGCGACCACCACCAGCTCGCGCGTGCCGCCCTTGCGCGCGAAAGCCTGGGCCAGCGGCACGCGGCTGCGCTCGCCGAAGGGACCGCCTTCCAGCACCGCAGGCCGGCCGCGCGGGACGACGCGGTCGGCGCGATAGACCAGGCCCACGCGGATGGTGTCGCTGCCCGGGCCTTGGCCCGGATCGACGAAGCGCCACTGCGCGCCGTCGGCATTCAGCGCGTCGCCCAGGGCGGCGATGGACGACTCCGGCCCGTAGCCGTCGTTCTCCAGCTCCGCCAGCGCGGCGATGTCCGGATCCAGCGCGTGGATCGTGGCGACCAGCTTGGCCAGCTGCGCCTGGTAGGCCTGCGCGGTCCGGGCGCCGCGCCGGGTCGGGAAGCCGCCACCCCGGCCGTCGCCGTTGAACAGGTTCTCCAGGTTGAACGCGGCCACCTTCAGGTTGCCGGCTACCTGCGGCGGCTGCGGACGCGGCGCGGGGGCCAGTGCCAGCGGCCGGTCCAGCTGCAGCCGCCAGCTGCCGTGGCGGCGCTCGAGGATGCCTTCGGCGCCGCGC
>JAEWAG010000354.1 GCA_023391775.1 Pseudomonadota bacterium
CGCCCACGCGGGCCTGGCCGTGCTCGGTCTCCAGGGCCTGCACGGCAGTCGGCCCGGACGCGGCCGGGCTGGCCGGCGCAGACGTGCGCTCGCACGCGGACAGGCAGACGGCCAGGGCCGCGGCGAGCAGGGTGGGGAGGTGCCGGGTTGGCCGCATCGTCGAAGCTCCGTAGTGCGTGCAAAGCGTCAACGATAGCCGGCGGCCTGCAGCTCGAACAACTCCGCGTAACGGCCGCCGGCCGCCATCAGCTGTTCGTGCGTGCCGCTGGATTCCACCCGTCCGCCGGACAGCACCAGGATGCGGTCGGCCATGCGCACGCTGGAGAAACGGTGCGAGATCAGCACCGCGGTGCGGCCGCGCGACAGCTCCTTGAAGCGCTGGAACACCTCGAACTCGCTGCGCGCATCCAGCGCGGCGGTCGGTTCGTCCAGGATCATGACCTGGGCCTCGCGCATGTATGCCCGGGCGATGGCCAGCTTCTGCCACTGGCCGCCGGACAGGTCCACGCCGTTCTTGAAGCGGCGGCCGATCAGCTGGTCGTAGCCCAGCGGCAGCCCGGCGATCACCTCGTCGGCCATGCCGCGGCGGGCGGCATCACGGATGCGCGCCTGGTCCCCCAGCGCCTCGATCCGGCCCACGCCGATGTTCTCCCCGGCGGTGAGGTGGTAGCGCACGAAGTCCTGGAAGATCACGCCGGTATTGGCGCGCAGGTCGTCCAGGTCGTAGTCCCGCAGGACGCGGCCGTCCAGCAGGATGCGGCCCTCGTCCGGGTCGTAGAGACGGGCCAGCAGCTTGACCAGGGTGGTCTTGCCGGCGCCGTTCTCGCCGACCAGGGCCAGCACTTCGCCCGCGTGCAGCTGGAAGTCCAGCCCGCGCAGCGCCCAGTTCTCGTTGCCCGGATAGCGGAAGCCGACGTTCTCGAACACGAAACCGCGTTCGATCGGCCGCGGCACCGGCACCGCGTCCGGGCGCGTGGCGATCTCCGGCTCGATCTCGAAGAAAGAGAACAGGTCGTCCAGGTACAGGGCCTGGCCGGCGACCTGGGAAAAGCCCACCAGCAGGCCTTCCAGCAGCTGGCGCAGGCGCATGAAACTACCAGCCAGGAAGGTCAGGTCGCCGATGGTGAAGTCGCCGCGCACGGTGCGCCAGGCGATGTAGGCATAGGCCGCGTAGTAGCCCAGGGTACCCAGTGCGGCCAGCACCGTGCCCCAGACGGCCCGGCGCCGCGCCAGGGCGCGGTTGGCCAGGTAGAACTTCTCCGCCAGCACCCGGTAGCGGTCGATCAGGAAGCGGTGGAGGTTGAAGATCTTCACCTCCTTGGCCGTTTCCAGGCTGGCCCCGGTCTGGCGCAGGTACTCCAGCTGGCGCCGTTCCGGGGTCCACTGGAAGTTCAGCGAATAGCCCAGCGCGTTGAAGTGCGCCTCGCCGACGAAGGCCGGCACCAGGGCCACCGCCAGCAGCAGGATCAGCCACGGCGCGTACACCAGCAGGCCCACGCCGAAGCTGACCACAGTGATCGCGTCCTGCACCTGGCCGAACAGCTGGCTCATCAGGTTCATCCGGCTCATGGTCTGGCGCCGGGCGCGGTCGAGCTTGTCCTGCAGGTCCGGGTCTTCGAAGTCCTCCAGGTCCAGGGTGGCGGCGTGTTGCATCAGACGCACGCTGCTGGCGTTGGTGAACAGCTCCGAGAGCAGGCCGTCGGCGTAACTGACCATGCGGCCGATCAGGTCCGAGCTCACGGCCACCGCCAGTTCCAGCGCCAGCAGCCACAGCAGCGGCGTCAGCAGGCCACCGCGCAGCGCATCGCCGAGGTCGTCGAAGGCCACGCCCGAGCCGGCCAGGCGGACCACCTCGTCGATGATCAGCTTGCCGATGTAGAGCATCAGTACCGGCAGCAGGGCGCGGATCAGGCGCAGGCCGAGGCTGGTGAGGGTCAGGGCCGGGCTGGTGGACCAGATCTGGCGCAGGAACGGCGGCAGGTTGCGCAGGGCGTCGAAGCGCTCGCGCAGGCTTGGCGTGGCCTGTCCGCGCGCGGGCTGTGACTTGGGCTGGGGGCGGGAGTTCATCGCCGCATTGTGCCGCGCCCGCCGCCCGTTGCACGTGCGGGGTGCGGGCCGCGCATTGCCGTGACCGCTGCGGCAGGCGCCAATGAAAAGGCCCGCTTGCGCGGGCCCCGGTGCGTGTCCGGAACGTGCCGGATCAGAACGCGTCGTGCAGGTCGCGCAGCTGCGACGGGCGCGAGCCGAAGTAGGCCGCCAGGTCGGCGATCTCCTGGTCGCTCAGGCTGCTGGCCTGCGGCGTCATCAGGGCATGCTGGCGTGCGCCGCTGCGGTACTCCTGCAGCGCGTGCGCCAGGTAGTCGGGGTACTGCCCGCCCAGCTTGGGGTAGCTGGCATCGATCGGCGCATTGCCGTCGGCGCCGTGGCAGTCGATGCAGCTCTGGCCGGTGGCCTTGCCCTTGGCGGTGGCAGCCTGCTCGCCAGCGGCGATGCGACCGGCCGGCAGGCCGGCCGAGGAACTCGCCTGCTCCTGCTGCCCGGCTTCCGGGGCGGTGGACCCGTCGCCGCCGGAGCAGGCGGCAAGGCCCAGGACGGCGGTCAGGACGATGGCGAGACGCGGGGCGTACACGGCTTTCGACATGGGCAGCGGGCGCTTACTTGATGGTGGAAAGGAAGGCGGCGAGGTCGGCGATGTCCTGCTCCGAGAAGCTCTGGGCCTGGGCCCGCATCGTCGGATGGTGGCGCTGGCTGTCGCGGTACGCGTGCAGCGACTGGGTCAGGTATTCGGCCGACTGGCCTCCGATCTTCGGGACCTTGAAGCTCGGATACGCATTCTTGTAGCCGGTCATGCCGTGGCAGCCCTGGCAGGTATAGGCCAGTACGCGGCCGCGCTCGGCATCGCCGGTGACGGCGGCCGGGGAGCCGGCAGCGGCCTGGGTCTCAGGCTGGGCCGGTTCGCCGGTTTCCTGCGCGAAGGCAGGCAGGGACAGGGCGGTGACCAGGGCAAGGCATGCAGCTAGCGGAAGCGGGCGGCGCATCATTCGTTGGTCCGATCGGTCTCGTTGGAGTCGGTCGTGCCGGTCTACCCCTCCGGACACGAAACCGCGGCAGTATAGCCCTGCCTTAACGCAATCCGAAACCGCAGGCATTGCGCTCGATCAAACTGGACGGCACGGCCCCTCCGGCCGGGCATGCAGGCATGACCTTCGGCGCATGCCGGACCCGATGTGTTGGTGGTCTACTTGGATACAACACCGAACCACGCCCCGTGCCAGGGGCCTCCAGCGAGCATGGAAAACCACATGGACCGAGCTTCTTCCCACACCGTGCCCGCCGGGCTGCGCCTCGCCGCCATCGCCCTGGCCGTCGCCGCCGGACTGTCCGCCTGCAAGGGCGGGGCCGACGCCGCGCCGCCGGCCAAGCCCGATGAGGCCAAGGTCGATGCCACGCCGGTGGAAGTGGCGGCGGTGGGCCGTCGCGCGATCGCCGCCAGCTACACCGGCACCGCCGCCCTGGAGCCGCGGGCGGAGTCGCAGGTGGTCGCCAAGACCTCCGGCGTGGCCCTGCAGGTGCTGGTCGAGGAAGGCCAGACGGTCAGGGCCGGGCAGCCGCTGGTGCGCCTGGACCCGGACCGCGCACGCCTGTCGGTGGCCCAGAACGAAGCCCTGGTCCGCAAGCTGGAGACCAACTACAACCGCGCCCGCCAGCTGGTCGGCCAGCAGCTGATCAGTGCCGGCGAAGTGGACCAGATGCGCTACGACCTGGAGCAGGCGCGCGCGGCGTACGACCTGGCGCGCCTGGAGCTGTCCTATACGACGGTGGTCGCGCCGATTTCCGGCGTGGTCGCCTCGCGCGACATCAAGCCGGGCAACTTCGTGCAGATCAACTCGCCGATCATCCGCATCGTCGACAGCAGCCGCCTGGAGGCCACGCTCAACGTGCCCGAGCGCGAGCTGGCCAAGCTGCGCGCCGGCCAGGCCGTGACCCTGGTGGCCGACGCGCTGCCGGGCCGCAGCTTCAGCGGGGTGGTCGACCGGGTGTCGCCCGTGGTGGACACCGGTACCGGCACCTTCCGCGTGGTCACGGGCTTCTCCGGCGAGCAGGACCTGACCGCGGGCATGTTCGCGCGGCTGAGCATCAACTACGACCAGCGCGCCGATGCGCTGGTGGTGCCGCGCAACGCCCTGCTGGAAGACGGCGGCGAGCCGGCGGTGTACGTGGTGCGCGAGGGCCGCGCCGAGCGCGTGCCGCTGAAGCTTGGCTACAACGACGCAGGCTGGGTCGAGGTGCGCGAGGGCCTGGACGAGGGCGACGCGGTGGTGGTGGCCGGCAAGGCCGCGCTGCGCCAGGGCAGCGCGGTGCAGGTGCTTGACCGCGACCCGCCGGCCGATGCGGCCAGCGCCAGGACTCCGGCCCAGGCGGCCGCGGCGCAGGCGACCCGCTGATGGCACCGCACGGCCTGCCTCAGGCGCGCGGGTTCGACCTGGTCGAATTTGCCACGCGCCGCCGCGTCACCATCGCGATGATGACCCTGACCCTGGTGCTGTTCGGCTTGATCTCGCTGTCCAGCCTGAAGGTCGAGCTGCTGCCGGACCTGAGCTATCCCACCCTGACCGTGCGCACCGACTACGAGGGCGCGGCCCCGTCCGAGGTCGAGACCCTGATCTCGCAGCCGGCCGAGGAGGCGCTGGGCATCGTCAAGGGCCTGCGCAAGCTCAAGTCGGTGTCCCGCACCGGCCAGAGCGACGTGATCCTCGAGTTCGCCTGGGGCACGGACATGCAGCAGGCCGGCCTGGACGTGCGCGACAAGATGGAGACCCTGCAGCTGCCGCTGGACGCCAAGCCGCCGGTGCTGCTGCGCTTCAACCCCTCGACCCAGCCGGTGATGCGGCTGGCGCTGAGCAGCACCCGCGAGCCGGCCAGCGAGGCCGAGGCGGTGCGCCAGCTGATGGAGCTGCGGCGTTACGCCGACGAGGATCTCAAGCGCAAGCTGGAGCCGGTGGCCGGCGTGGCCGCGGTCAAGGTCGGTGGCGGCCTGGAGGACGAGATCCAGGTCGACATCGACCAGCGCAAGCTGGCCCAGCTGGGGCTGTCGCTGGATTCGGTCATCGAGCGCCTGAAGCAGGAGAACGTGAACCTCTCCGGCGGACGCCTGGAGGAGGGCACCCAGCGCTACCTGGTGCGCACGGTCAACCAGTTCGCCTCGGTCGAGCAGATGCGCGAGATGCTGCTGACCACCGCCGGCGGCGGGCAGGGGGGCTCGGCCGGCGCCGGCGAGAACCGCCAGCTGATGCTGGCCATCCTCGGCAGCCGCGATCCGAACGTGATCGCCGCCCTGCGCGGTGACGGCAGCAGTGGTGCCGGCGGCTCGCCGGTGCGGCTCAAGGACGTGGCCGAGGTGCGCCAGGGCTACAAGGAGCGCGAGGCGGTGATCCGCAGCGCCGGCCGCGAGGCGGTGGAACTGGCGGTCTACAAGGAAGGCGATGCCAACACCGTGGCGACCGCCGACGCGCTCGAGGCACGCCTGGCCCAGATCCGCAAGCAGATGCCCAAGGACATCGAGCTGGCGATGGTCGAGGACCAGTCGGTCTTCGTCCGCCACGCCATCAGCGACGTCAAGTTCGACGCGGTGATCGGCGGCCTGCTGTCGGTGCTGATCATCTTCCTGTTCCTGCGCGACGGCTGGAGCACCTTCGTCATCTCGCTGTCGCTGCCGGTTTCGATCATCACCACGTTCTTCTTCATGGGACAGCTGGGCCTGAGCCTCAACGTGATGTCACTCGGCGGCCTGGCCCTGGCGACGGGCCTGGTGGTTGACGACTCGATCGTGGTGCTGGAGTCCATCGCCAAGGCGCGCGAGCGCGGGCTCGGCATCCTGGAGGCGGCGATCTCCGGCACCCGCGAGGTGTTCATGGCGGTGGTCGCGTCGACCCTGACCACCATCGCGGTGTTCCTGCCGCTGGTGTTCGTCGAGGGCATCGCCGGGCAGCTGTTCCGCGACCAGGCCCTGACCGTGTCCATCGCCATCGCGGTGTCGCTGCTGGTGTCGATGACCCTGGTGCCGATGCTCAGCGCGCTGCGTGGCAGGCCGCCGGTCCAGTTCCAGGCCGAGCCTGCGCCGGGGCCGGACCGCGTCCTCACTGGCCTGCGCGTGCTGCTGGCGCTGGTGGTGGGCCTGGCCGTGTTCGCCATCGCCAAGGGCGTTCTTGCCAAGGCAGGCCTGGCCGCCTGGTGGGCGGTGATCCCGGCCGTACTGGCGATTGCCGGCTTCTGGTTCCTGAAGGGCGTGTCCTTCGCCCTGGCCTGGCTGGTGGTGCGGATCTTCCGCATCGTCGCCCGGATTTCCGGACGCGGCATGGGCGCGGCCAGCGACGTGGCCATGGCGCCATACCGCCGTGCCGAGGCCGGCTACCTGCGGCTGCTGCCCGGCGCGCTGGAACGTCCCGGGCTGGTGCTGGGCGGCGCGGCGCTGGCATTCGCCCTGACCCTGGCGACGGTGCCGCTGCTGGGCGTCGACCTGATTCCGCAGCTGGCCCAGGACCGCTTCGAGATGACCGCCAAGCTGCCGCCGGGCACCCCGCTGGCGCAGACCGACGCGCTGGTGCGTGACGTGCAGCGCAAGCACGGCGAAGAACCCGGTGTGCGCCTGCTGTACGGCGTCTCCGGCACCGGCACCCGGCTGGACGCCAGCCCGACCGAGAGCGGCGAGAACATCGGCAAGCTGTCGGTGGTCATGGACGACACCTCGCGCGAGGCGGAGCTGGTGGAGAAGCTGCGCCAGACCATGCAGGGGTATCCGTCAGCGCAGGTGGACTTCGCCCGGCCGGAGCTGTTCGCGCTGGCGCCGCCGCTGGAGATCGAGATCGAGGGCCATGACCTGGAGACCATCCGGGTGGCCGGCAACCGCCTGGCGGCGATGCTGCCCGACAACCCGCACTACGCCGACGTCAAGTCGACCGTGGTGCAGGGCTTCCCGGAGATCCAGGTGATCTTCGATCAGGACCGCGCCGCCGCGCTGGGCCTGACCACGCGCCAGATCGCCGACGCGGTGGTCAACAAGGTGCGCGGCAATGTCGCCACCCGCTACAGCTTCCGCGACCGCAAGATCGACGTGCTGGTGCGCGTGGCCGAGTCCGAGCGTTCGTCGGTGGACGACATCCGCCGCCTGATCGTCAACCCCAGCGGCAACACGCCGGTGGAGCTGGCCTCGGTCGCCGAGGTGGTGGCCACCACCGGCCCAAGCGAGATCCACCGCGCCGACCAGCGCCGGGTGGCGATCGTCTCGGCCAACCTGCGCGACATCGACCTGGGCGCGGCGATCACCGAGGTCCAGCAGATGGTCGCGGCCAACCCGCTGGGCACGGACATCGGCATGCGCATCGGCGGCCAGGGCGAGGAACTGGGTGAATCGATCCGCTCGCTGCTGTTCGCCTTCACCCTGGCCGTGTTCCTGGTCTACCTGGTCATGGCCTCGCAGTTCGAGTCGCTGCTGCATCCGTTCGTGATCCTGTTCACCATCCCGCTGGCACTGGTCGGTGCGATTGCCGCGCTGCTGCTGACCCGCTCGCCGGTGTCGGTGGTGGTGTTCATCGGACTGATCCTGCTGGTGGGCCTGGTGGTCAAGAACGCGATCATCCTGATCGACAAGGTCAACCAGCTGCGCGAGGCCGGCCTGGCCAAGCGCGAGGCCCTGGTGGAAGGTGCGCGCTCGCGCCTGCGTCCGATCATGATGACCACGCTGACGGCCGTGTTCGGCTTCATGCCGCTGGCCCTGGCCTTCGGCGAGGGCGCCGAGGTGCGCTCGCCCATGGCCATCACCGTGATCGGCGGCCTGCTGGTGTCGACCCTGCTGACCCTGGTGGTGATCCCGGTGGTGTACGACCTGCTGGACCGCAAGCCGGACGGCTACTACGCCGAGCGCGCCCGCCGCGCGCAGCGTGACGCCGAGCTGGCGGCGCAGCTGGTCGCCGAGGAGCGCGCGGCCGGCGGCGCGGAGGCACGCGGATGAACATCACCGAGCTGTCCATCCGCCGTCCGGTCACCACCATCATGCTGTTCGTGTCGATGGTGGTGATCGGCGTGATCGCTGCCCTGCGCCTGCCACTGGAGGCCGAGCCGGAAGCGACCATCCCGTTCTTCTTCGTCTCCCTGCCGTACGCCGGTTCCACCCCCGAGGAGGTCGAGCGCAACCTGCTGCGGCCGGTCGAGGAGGCGCTGGCGACGATGCCGGGCATCCGCTCGATGAACTCGCGAGCCAACGCCGAGGGCGCGCAGATCCAGGTGGAATTCAGCGACTGGAACCGTGACATCGCCATCGCCGCCTCGGAGGCGCGCGAGCGCATCGACGCGGTGCGCGACCAGCTGCCTGACGACTTCCGGCGCTACTACGTGCAGCGCTGGACCACCTCCGACCGCGAGGCGGTGAGCCTGCGGCTTAGCAGCTCCGAGGACCTGATCAGCCGCGCCGATGCGATCGAACAGGCGCTCAAGCGCCAGCTGGAGCGCCTGCCGGGCGTGGCCCGTGTCGAAGTGGAGGGCGTGCCTCGCCAGGAAGTGCTGGTGGCGCTGGACAAGGACCGCCTCAGCGCCCACGGCGTGGCCCTCAACGAGCTGGTGCAGCGCCTGCAGGCAGCCAACTTCTCGGTCTCCGCCGGGCAGATCACCGAGGCGGGGCAACGCCTGCGGGTGCAGCCGCGCGGCGAGCTGCAGGAAATCCAGGCCCTGCGCGACCTGCCGGTCAACGGCAGGGGCGTGCGCCTGTCCGACATCGCCGAGGTCGGCCTGCAGCCGCAGCGCATGTCCTACGTGCGCCAGATGGACGGCCGTCCCAGCGTGGGCGTGGACATCTACAAGGAACGTGCGGCGAACCTGGTGGACCTGTCGCGCGCGGTGCGTGCCGAGGTCGAGTCGCTGAAGCAGGACCCGGCCATGCGCGGGGTCGAGTTCGAGGTGGTCGACGACCAGGGCCAGGCGGTGGTCAGCTCGCTGACCGCGCTGGCCGAGGCCGGGGCGATCGGCCTGCTGCTGTCGGTGATCGTGCTGTACGCATTCCTGCGCCACTGGCCGTCCACGCTCATGGTCAGCCTGGCGATCCCGATCTGCTTCACCATGACCCTGGGCTTCATGTACTTCGCCGGGATCACCCTCAACATCATCTCGATGATGGGCCTGCTGCTGGCGGTGGGCATGCTGGTGGACAACGCCGTGGTGGTGGTGGAAAGCATCTACCAGGAGCGGGAGAAATACCCGGACCGCCAGGCCCTGGCCTCGATCATCGGCACCCGCCACGTGGCCATCGCGCTGTCGGCCGGGACCCTGTGCCACTGCGTGGTGTTCCTGCCGATGCTGTTCGGCGAGAAGAACATCATCAGCATCTACCTGGGGCAGCTGGCGGTGACCATCTCCGTCTCGCTGCTGGCGTCGTGGCTGGTGGCGATCAGCCTGATCCCGATGCTGTCGGCGCTCATGCGCACACCGCCGGCGGTCAAGTCCCCGCTGATCACCCGGATGCAGCACCGCTACGCCGGGCTGCTGCGCTGGAGCCTGCAGCACCGCGGCTGGAGCCTGCTGGCGATCCTGGCCATCACCGTGGCCAGCGTGTTCCCGATGATGAACACCCGCAGCGGCGGCGACGACACCGCGCCGGATTCGGCCAACATCTACTACCAGTGGCGCGGCGCCTATTCCAAGGAGGAGATGGGGCGCGAGGTGGCGCGGATCGAGGACTACATCAACGCCAACCGCGAAGAGTTCCGGGTGCAGCGGGTGTACAGCCGCTATGCCGAGCAGGGGTGGGCCTATACCCGCCTGTACCTGGACGTGCAGGACCCCGAGCTGGGCGCGGAGATCCGCGAGAAGATCGCCAAGGGGCTGCCGAAGTCCGCGCGCGCCAACATCGGCGTGGGCTGGCCGGGCGGCATGGGTGGCGACGGCCAGGGCGTGAAGTTCAGCCTGATCGGTGACTCCTCGCAGATGCTGGAGGAGATCGCCGCCGACCTGCTGCCGATCCTGGCACGCGACCCGAAGCTGCGCGACGTACGCATCGATACCGGCGACGCGAACACCGAACTGTCGGTGCGCGTGGACCGCGAGCGTGCGGCGGCTTACGGCTTCAGCGCCCAGCAGGTGGCCGAGTACGTCGGCATGGCCCTGCGCGGCTCATCGCTGCGCGACTTCCACCGTGAGGACCGCGAGATCCCGGTCAACGTGCGCTTCGCCGGCGCCGACCGCTACGGCGTGGAGGACCTGGCCTCGTTCATGGTGCGCGCACCCGGTGGCACCGAAGTGCCGCTGCTGGCGATGGTGGACGTGGACTTCAACCGCTCGGCGACCTCGATCCAGCGCCTGAACCGGCAGACCATGCTGCGGGTGGAAGCCGGCCTGGCCAAGGACGTGTCCGTGGCCGACGCGCGCAAGTCGATCGAGCAGACGCTGGCTGCAACCCAGTTCCCGCCGGGCTACAGCTACACCTTCGACAGCGGCAGCTTCAACATCAACTTCGACGGCATGCAGCAGATGCTGCAGGCGCTGGTGATCGCGGTGGTGCTGATGCTGGTGATCATGGCCGCGGTGTTCGAGTCCATGCTGTTCCCGGTGGCGATCATGTCCTGCGTGGTGTTCTCGATCTTCGGGGTCTACTGGCTGTTCTGGCTGACCGGCACCGAGATGAACATCATGGCGGTGATCGGGATCCTGGTGCTGATGGGCGTGGTGGTGAACAACGGCATCGTCATGATCGAACACATCAACAACCTG
>JAEWAG010000274.1 GCA_023391775.1 Pseudomonadota bacterium
GTCCAAGGCGACCAGCGCGGCGGCGGCGTCGCCGCTCTGCGCCAGCACGTGCGCCAGGGCGCGGTGGGCATCGGCCAGGTGCGGCTCGCTCGCGGCCCAGGCCTGGGCCAGCTGCAGTGCCTGGTCGAACGCGCCGCTCTCCAGCGCCTGGTGGATCTTCTGCTGCATCGGGGCTTCCTGCGGAAAACCCGCATTCTAGCCCGGCGCCCTCACCGGGCCTGCAGGCTCCGGCACAGGCGGTGGGCCACCCAGCGCTCGGCGAAGCCGTCGCCATGCAGGTTCTCGACGAAGGCGCAGTGGCCACCCCAGGAGGCGACCTCCAGCCGCGCCGATGCCGGCAGTTGCCAGGCCTGGAAGTCGTCGAAGGGGATCACCGGGTCGTCGCGCGACATCAGGATGTCGGCCGGCACCTGGAGCGCGGCCAGCCGGGCGCCGGCGATCGAGTAGCTGTCGAAGTACGCCTCCACGCTGCCGAAGCCGGCATGGCGCTGGGCCAGCCAGCCCATCAGCCCGCGCAGGTCCAGGCCCAGGGTGGTGTCGTCGTAGGGGTAGCGGTCCGGGAACAGCTCGCGCTTGCGCACCAGCGAGCTGCGCCACTTGCGCCGGAAGTACCAGTCGTAGAACTGCGGTGCCTGCTCCATGTGGACCATGGTCCGGGCCGGGTCCACCAGCGGGCAGACCGCGGCGATGTGCCGCAGCGGCAGCCCGGCCACCGCCGCGCGCAGGCCCAGGCGCAGGGCGTGGTTGCCTCCCAGCGAGTAGCCGGCCACCACCAGGTCGCGGACCTGCAGCCGCGCGACCATGTCGGCGGTGGCGTGCACCACCTCGTCCATCCGGTTGGAATGGAACAGGTCCTCGTTGAGGTGGTGGGTGTCGCCGTGGTCGCGGAAGTTGAGCCGGAACACCTCGAAGCCGCATTGCAGCAGCCGCGCCGCGGTCAGGCGCATGTAGCCCGACTCGGCGCTGCCCTCCCAGCCGTGCAGCAGCAGGGCCATGCCCTGGCTGGGGGCACCCGGCACGCGGCTGTGCCAGCCCTGCAGGCGCACGCCATTGCCGCCGTCCAGGATCAGCTCGGTGGTGCGGGCGCCACTGGCGGCCAGCGCGCGCAGGCCGCGCCGGCGGCGCAGCGCGCGGGCCCCGCGCACCGACTGCAGGTGCGGGTTGCGCAGCAGGCGCGGGGGATGGAAGTCGGCGGCGGTCAGCATGCGGGGGTTATTCGGTTGCGCCTGACACCATTCTGCGCCAGGACGGGCGCCCGTGCCCGCCAGGCCGCGCCACTCAGCGTCCCATCACCGCCAGGATCCGCTCGCGCGACAGCTCGGCCAGGCGTCGGCGGCCCTCGACCTCGTCCGGCCGGATCGGCTCCAGGAAGTGCACCTCGGCACGTCGCGCCGGCTCGCCCAGCAGGCGCAGGAAGTTGGTGGCGAAGTTCTCGCGCGGGCCGAACGCGACCACGGTCTGGGCGTTGCCGCGCTCGCCGTAGCGCAGCGCCACCGGCTGCACCGGCACGCCGGCCTCGACCGCGGCCTGGAAGATGCGCGCGTGGAACGGGCCGACCTCGTCGCCGCCGCGGGTGCGCCCTTCCGGGAACACGCCCACCGCACGGCCCTGGCGCAGGCGCTGGACCATCACCGTGATCACCCCGGACAGCGAGTCGGTGCTGCCGCGCTGGTGGTAGATGGTCTGGCCCAGGGTGGCCAGCCAGCCCACGACCGGCCAGCTGGCGATCTCGCGCTTGGCCACGAAGCCCATCATCCGCTGGCTGTGCAGCATCTCGATGTCGACCCAGCTGACGTGGTTGGCCACGAACAGGGTCGCGCCCTGCAGCGGCCGGCCGATGCGCCGCAGGCGGAAGCCGAATATCCACACCAGCCCCGCCGACCAGGCCTGCACCGCGCGGTCGCCCACGGTCGTGCCGCCCCAGCGCAGGCGCGCCAGCGGCGGCGCCTGGCACAGCAGGGTCAGCGGCAGGGGAAGCAGCAGGTGCAACAGCAGCAGCGGCGCCCGATAGAGGTAGCGGAAGAGGCGGGCGGTGCCGGAACCGGAGCGGCGTCGGCGCCGGGCGGTTCGATCGGGGGCGTGGTCCATAGGAGGCGCACGATACCGGGAAGGCGGCGGCCGGGGAATCAGGTGCCGCGGCCTTGGCCACTGCGCGGCACCACCGCCAGGGTCAGGCGTGACACGCAGCTGGCGCGGCCGCGCGCATCCTCGATGCGGATGTCCCAGACCTGGGTGCTGCGGCCGACATGCACGGCGCGGGCGGTGCCGGTGACCACGCCCTCGCGCACCGCGCGCAGGTGGTTGGCGTTGATCTCCAGGCCCACCGCCTGCTGCAGGGTGGTGTCCAGGCACAGGTTGCCGGCGCTGCTGCCAAGGGTCTCGGCCAGTACCACCGAGGCGCCGCCGTGCAGCAGGCCGTAAGGCTGGCGGGTGAAGCCTTCCACCGGCATGGTCGCCTGCAGCCAGTCCTCGCCCGCGGCGGTGAACACGATGCCCAGGTGCTCGATCAGGGTGCCGCGGCTGAGGCGGTTGAGTTCGTCGAGACTGACCGGCGCGCGGAAGACCATCGGGACACTCCAAGAAGACAGCGGCGATTATCGCCCGCCGCCTCAGAGGATCGGCACCAGTCCCGCGCCGAAGGCGGTGAGCATGCGGGTGAAGATCGACCGCGGGCCCAGGCTCACCTCGGGGAAGTCGCCCACCGCCACGTAGCATTCATGGAAGCGCGGATCGCGCCGCGGCAGCGGTCGCGGGCAGTCCGGGCCCGGCTGGAAGGCGTAGTTGGTGGCATAACGCCACGGCCACAGGTCCAGCACCGGCGACTTTTCCAGCACCTTGTTCATGCTGTAGTTGAGCCCGGACAGCACCGGCGGCCGCGCCCGCGGCGCCACCGTCCAGGAATTGCCCGGTGCGATGTCGCGCTGGATGCTCTCGGCCAGGGCCTGGGCGAAGGCCTGGTCCTCGATCACCACCACCGCCTCGGTGTTGTAGGTCTCGCTGCGCGGGTCGAAGTTGTGCGTGCCGATCACCGCGATGCGGCGGTCGATCACCATCGACTTGGAATGCAGGCCCATGCGCGGACGCGGCCCGCGCGGCTGCACCGGCACCGGGCGGTTGGCCGGCAGGCCGGTGCTCAGCAGCGAAGGCCGGCTCTCGGTGCGCAACTTGTCGCGGACCTGCTGGCGCCCGTCCCCGTCCGCTGCGCCGGGCCCGGCCGGCATTCCCC
>JAEWAG010000064.1 GCA_023391775.1 Pseudomonadota bacterium
CCCCCGGGGGGGGGCGCCGGGACCGGGCGACCGATGGCACCGGCCGGCGTCTACGGGGCCGGCACGCCCCAGGCGCACGCGATCCCGGCGCGCCGTCGCACGGGCACAGCCGGTGCTGCGGAGTGAACCCCGCTCACCCAGGCTGCAGGGGCGAAGCCTCGCGCCGCCGCAGGCGCTGCCGCTCCCAGCGCCGCATCAGCTGGTGGCGCTGCTCCGGATAGCGGCGCCCGGTGCTTTCCAGCTCCAGCACCCGGTCGGCACGGAAATGGCGGAAGTCCGCCCGGGTTTCGCACCAGGCGGCAATCAGGCGCATGTCGTCCAGGAAAGCCATCGCGAAGGGCCACACCACCCGCTCGCTGTCGCGGCCCTCGCCATCGCGGTACCGCATGCGCACCGCATGCCCCTGGCGGATCGCCAGGCGCAGGGCCGGCAGCCACGGCTCCGGCTCGCGCGCATGCCAGTGCGGGGCGAACAGCCCGCTGGTTTCCACTTCCAGGCGCAGGCGTTCCGGCAGGACCCCGGTGACCCGGTCCAGTGCGCGCGTGGCGGCGGCCGCCAGCTCCGGATCGGCATGCGAGGCCACCCAGCGCGCGCCCAGCACGAGTGCCTCCAGCTCCTCGGTGGGGAACATCATCGCCGGCAGCAGGAAGCCGGGGCGCATCCGGTAGCCCACCCCCGCGTCGCCGTCGATCTGGGCGCCCTGCGCACGCAGCGCGTCGATATCGCGGTAGATGGTGCGCAGGCTGACGCCGAGCCGTTCGGCCAGCCAGGGCCCACGCACGGGGCCTCGGCGCTGGCGCAGTTCATCAAGCATCCGCAGCAGGCGCGTGGTGCGATCGGTCATCCGCAAATCGCCGGGCTCGGGGGAGGTCCAAGTATCTGCCGGATACGGCCGGCCCGCGCCATGCGCCTGCAATCGTTCCCTCCAGCGATGGCACCGGCGGCTTTGCAGCCGCAGGCACGCGGGGTCCGATGGCCCCCGGGCGGGGCATCTGGCAGCGCCGCCCCCCCCGGCTTGCACCGCGGGAAATTGATAGGCCCGGCCTATCAGCAGATTCGCTATGAACGATTTCCATTGATAGATAGCGCCCACTAACCTGACGCCGTTCAATTCGCGAGGGCTACTGGCCAGGCACTGCCAGCCACCGCCTTCGCCCGCCACGTGCGGCCAGGCCGCAACCGACCACCACGCCCGCGCTGCGGGTCAATGCAGAAGGACAACCCATGTCGACCGAGAGCAAGTGCCCGTTCCACGCCACCGCCGGCGGTGGCACAGGCAACCGTGACTGGTGGCCGCAGCAGCTGCGCCTGGACCTGCTCAACCAGCACTCCGCGCGCTCCAACCCGCTGGGCGAGGCATTCGACTACGCCGCCGAATTCGACCAGCTCGACTACCACGAGCTGAAGAAGGACCTGCGCGCGCTGATGACCAACTCGCAGGAATGGTGGCCGGCGGATTTCGGCCATTACGGTGGCCTGTTCATCCGCATGGCCTGGCACAGTGCCGGCACCTACCGCGTCGGTGATGGCCGGGGCGGTGGCGGCCGCGGCCAGCAGCGCTTCGCGCCGCTCAACAGCTGGCCGGACAACGTCAACCTGGACAAGGCCCGCCGCCTGCTGTGGCCGATCAAGCAGAAGTACGGCCAGAAGATCTCGTGGGCCGACCTGATGATCCTGACCGGCAACGTCGCACTGGAGACGTTGGGCTTCCGCACCTTCGGCTTCGGCGCCGGCCGCGAGGATACCTGGGAGCCGGACCAGGACGTCTACTGGGGCCGCGAAACCACGTGGCTTGGCGGTGACGAGCGCTACGCGCGCGGCTCGGAGGGCGTGGACAAGCCGGCCGACGAAGGCGTGCTGGTGTCCGACGACGATGCCGATGGCAAGGTCCACACCCGGCGCCTGGAGAATCCGCTGGCCGCGGTGCAGATGGGCCTGATCTACGTGAACCCGGAAGGCCCGGACGGCAATCCCGACCCGCTGCTGGCGGCGCTGGACATCCGCGAGACCTTCGCGCGCATGGGCATGGACGACGAGGAGACCGTCGCCCTGATCGCCGGCGGCCACACCTTCGGCAAGACCCACGGCGCGGCCGCGGCCGACAACGTGGGGGCCGAGCCGGAGGCGTCGGACCTGCACCACGCCGGCCTGGGCTGGCACAACCGCTACGGCACCGGCAAGGGCGGCGACACCATCACCTCGGGCCTGGAAGTGACCTGGACCCAGACCCCGGCCCAATGGAGCAACCACTTCTTCCAGAACCTGTTCGGCTTCGAATGGGAGCTGGAAAAGTCGCCGGCCGGCGCCCACCAGTGGGTCGCCAAGGACGCCGGCGAGGTCATCCCCGATGCGCATGATCCGGCCAGGAAGCATCGCCCGCGCATGCTCACCACCGACCTGGCCCTGCGCGTGGACCCGGTATACGGCCCGATCTCGCGCCGCTTCCTGGAGAACCCGCAGGCCTTCGCCGATGCCTTCGCACGCGCCTGGTTCAAGCTGACCCACCGCGACATGGGACCGCGCTCGCGCTACCTCGGCCCGGAAGTGCCGAAGGAGGAGCTGGTGTGGCAGGACCCGCTGCCGGCCGTCGACCACCCGCTGGTCGAGGCCGCCGACATCGCGCTGCTGAAGCAGAAGATCATCGGGACCGGGCTGCCGGTGTCGGAACTGGTCTACACCGCCTGGTCTTCGGCCGCGACCTTCCGCGGCGGTGACAAGCGCGGTGGCGCCAACGGCGCGCGCATCCGCCTGGCCCCGCAGAAGGACTGGGAGGTCAACCAGCCCGCCCAGCTGCAGCGCGTGCTCAAGGCGCTGGAGCGCGTGCAGATGGAGTTCAACCTGGACGCACCGGGCGGCAGGCGCGTCTCCCTCGCCGACCTGGTCGTGCTGGCCGGCGGCGTGGGCATCGAGCAGGCGGCCAAGTCCGCCGGCTTCGAAGTGGAGGTTCCGTTCTCGCCCGGACGCACCGACGCCCGCCAGGACCAGACCGACGCGACCTCGTTCGCGGCGATGGAGCCGTTCGCCGATGGCTTCCGCAATTACCTGCGGGGCCCGTCTGCGGTGCCCGCCGAGCACCTGCTGGTGGACAAGGCGCAGCAGCTGACCCTGACCGCGCCGGAGATGACCGCACTGGTCGGCGGCCTGCGCGTGCTCGGTGC
The DNA here is from genome assembly GCA_023391775.1 of Pseudomonadota bacterium. GTDB lineage: Bacteria > Pseudomonadota > Gammaproteobacteria > Xanthomonadales > Xanthomonadaceae > Pseudoxanthomonas. Next base: position 3,159 of record JAEWAG010000064.1, read on the forward strand.
CACGTACGGCGACAGTGGGCACGGTGTACTGACCGGGCGCCCCGGCACGCTGGGCAACGACTTCTTCCGCAACCTGCTGGACATGGGCACCGAGTGGATGCCCACGTCCAGGGCTGCCGACCTGTTCGAGGGCCGGGACCGCACCACCGGTGAGAAGCGCTGGACCGGCACGCGGGCGGACCTGGTGTTCGCCTCCAACGCGGTGCTGCGCGCACTGGCCGAGGTCTACGCCTCCGACGACGGCCAGGAGAAGTTCGTGCGCGACTTCATCGCCGCCTGGCACAAGGTCATGGAACTGGACCGTTTCGACCTGCGTCGCCCGCGTCGCTGAGCACACGCGGCCCCTGGGACGACAACGCCCCGCCCGGACTCCGGGCGGGGCGTTTCACATGCGCGGTCAGTTGCCGCGCCTGGGCAGGTCGAGCTTCATGTCGCTGTCCTTCCTGCTCGACCAGATCACCGCCTCCTGCTCCGGATTGCAGCGGCGGTCGCGGCTGCTGTCGGGCTGGCCCGGCACCCGCGGCCCCTTCTCGCCACCGACGCGGCAGTCGGCGAGGTCCAGCGGACTGCGGGCCTCGTCCTGGCCCATCGTCGCGCACCCGGAAAGGGCCAGCAGGGCAGTGGCAAGGGCGAGTGGAGCAAGGCGGATGGTCATGGCCGGATTCCTGATGGGGGGACCGGCACTGTTTTACACGGTGGCGCCGCCCGTCGCGACCGGCCGGAAGTCAGGGTGCCTCAGGACGCGTCTATGTCGCCCAATGCCTGGATGAGGCGCCGCGCACGCTTGTCGGGGCGCTGCTGCGGTGGCCGGTAGCCGTCGCGCATCGCCGCCCGCTGCTGGCGCTGCTGCTCACGAGCCTGCGCGGAGGCCTCGCTCTCCGCATACAGGGCCTGCGCCACCGGCGCCGGCCCACGGGTGTCGCTGAGCCCCAGCACCTGGACTTCGAATGTTTCCTCGCCGCGGCTCACCCGCAGCCATTCGCCCACCCGGATCGCGCGCGCAGGCTTGGCACGCTGTCCGGCCACTTCGACCTTGCCGGTCTCCACCGCCTGCTTGGCCAGGCTGCGGGTCCGGAAGAAGCGCGCGGCCCACAGCCACACGTCCACGCGAACCGACTGCATCGGCGTTTCGTTGTCGCCCATCGGGTCCTCCGGGGCCGCTGGCCCCACATCTTTCGCAACCACCCCAGCCTGCGCCGGTCCAGGACAAGGCCGGGTGGACGATCATCCCGCAGCCGTGCCTGCGCCCGCATCGGCATACGCGCAGCAACGCAAACGGCCGCCTTGCGGCGGCCGTTGCGGGTGCATCAGGACGGCTGGACTCAGCCGGCGGCCTTCTTCTCGGCCTTGGCCTTGGCGACGGCGGCCAGGTCTTCCTTGATGCGGGCAGCCTTGCCTTCCAGGCCACGCAGGTAGTACAGCTTGCCGGCGCGGACCTTGCCGCGGCGCTTGACTTCGACCGAGTCGATGATCGGGCTGAAGGTCTGGAACACGCGCTCGACGCCGTAGCCGTGCGAGATCTTGCGCACGGTGAAGGAGGAGTTCAGGCCGGCGTTCTTGGTGGCGATGACCACGCCTTCGTAGGCCTGCACGCGCTCGCGGTTGCCTTCCTTGACCTTGACGTTCACCACGACGGTGTCGCCCTGGCTGAACTTCGGCAGTTCGCGGGTGATCTGGGCGGACTCGAATTCCGCGATGATGGACTTGTTCAGCTTGCTCATGGTGACCGACTCTTGTTCGGGTGGGCGTGTCTGGACGACAACTCGGACTGACGCAGTCGCGGGATTGCGCTGCGCGTTTGTTGTTGTGGGCTGGCCTGCGTGGGCGCCCTTGGCCGGGCCTGCCGCGCGCAGGAATCAGGCATTGTAGCGGCTTTCGCGGGGCCGTGGCTAGTCGCCACTGCTCGGGGCGTCCGCACCGCCCGCGGCGGCCTGTTCCAGCAGGGCCAGCCCCTCTTCCAGCAGGCGGCGGTCGGCCCTGGAGAGCTCGCGCCCCTGCAGCAGGTCCGGGCGGCGCTGCCAGGTACGGACCAGGGCCTGCTGCCGGCGCCAGCGCGCGATCGCGGCATGGTTGCCCGAACGCAGCACGGCCGGAACGGTGCCGTAGGCATGCTCGACCGGGTGGCTGTAATGCGGGCAGTCCAGCAGGCCATCCTCGAAGCTGTCCTGGTCGGCCGAACCGGCGTCGTTGAGCGCACCGTCCTGCAGCCGGGCCACGGTATCGACCACGATCGCCGCCGCCAGCTCGCCGCCGGACAGCACGTAGTCGCCGATGGACAGCTCCTCGTCCACCTCCGCCTGCACCAGGCGCTCGTCCACGCCCTCGTAGCGCCCGCACAGCAGGACCAGGCGCGGCATCGCGGCCAGTTCGCGCACCCGTGCCTGGTCCAGGCGCCGGCCCTGCGGGCTCAGGTAGACCACGTGCGCCGGCACCGGGTCCGCCTGCCGCACCGCGGCCAGGCAGCGCCGCAGCGGCTCGACCAGCATCACCATGCCCGGGCCACCACCGAAGGTGCGGTCATCCGTCTTGCGGTAGTTGCCGTCGGCGTACTCGCGCGGGTTCCAGCCGTGCAGGCCCAGCAGCCCGCGCTCGCGCGCACGCCCGGTGACGCCGAACGCCGTGCAGCGGTCGACCTCTTCGGGGAACAGGCTGACGACGTCGATACGCATTGAAAGCCGTGATTGGTGATCCGGGATTCGGGATTCGGAAAAGCGGGAGGCGCTGGCGACCCGATTCGGCTGGCAATCCGAGCTTATCCCTCTTTCGAATCACCAATCACCGATCACCAGTCACGACCCTAGAAATCAGGATCCCAGTCGACCGTGATCGTGCCGGCCTCGAAATCGACCGCGGTGACGTAGTCCGGCTGCACAAAGGGAATCATGCGCTCGCGCTCGCCGCGCACGACCAGCACGTCGTTGGCGCCGGTGGACAGCAGGTGCGAGACCTCGCCCAGGGCCACGCCCTCGGTGGTGGCCACGCGCAGGCCTTCCAGGTCGACCCAGTAGTACTCGCCCGGCGCCGGCGGCGGCAGCGCCTCGCGCGGGACCCAGATCTCCGTACCACGCAGGGCTTCGGCCGTGTCGCGGTCATCGCAGCCCGGCAGGGTCGCGACGACGTGCTTGCCGGTGTCGCGCCCGCGCGCGCCGGCCAGCTCGCGCTCGACGCCATTGGCCGAGCGCAGGATCCACGGCTGGTAACGGAAGATCTGCGCGCGCGGCTCGGTCCAGGACTCGAGCTTGACATCACCGCGCACGCCGAAGGCGCCCGTCACCCGGCCCAGCAGAATGCGCTTCTGCGGTGCCGGAGTGGGACGCCCTGCGTCGTTCATGTCAGTCAGGAGCGGCCGCCGGAAGCGGCGGCCGGTACCATCAGGCGGCGGCCGGAGCCTGGGCCTTGACCGCTTCCTTGTACAGGCCGCGGACCTTGTCGGTCAGCTGGGCGCCGTTGCCGACCCAGTGGTCGACGCGCGCGACGTCCAGGACGATGCGCTGCTCGTTGCCCGAGGCAACCGGGTTGTAGTAACCGACGCGCTCGATGTTGCGGCCGTCACGGGCGCTGCGCGAATCGGTGACAACGATGTGGTAGAACGGGCGCTTCTTGGCGCCGCCGCGGGTGAGACGGATCTTGACCATGGTGTTTTCGTGTTGCCCAGTCGCCAGGATGGCGAGGTAAGCCGGCGATTCTAGCCGATCGGGCGCGCCGAGAAAACTCCCCGGCCACGTCCGCTCGTGAGACCCGGCCCAGTCCCCGACTCCCCGGACTCCGCCTGCCGCTTACGACCGCTCCCGCCGCACCCGCCGGCTGCCGCCGCGCATCCCCTGGTTTTCGGCGCGCAAACCGTCGCCCCAGCCGCTGCGCATGCGGCGCGGGCAGCGCAAAAGTGAGCGTTACCATGACCAAAGTCATGCAACGCCCCGGCAGGCCTCCCGTACCATCGGAAATCATCGTGGCACGCGCCGTCGTGCCGGGCTGATCCGCCTTCCGGATCGCGCCTGGCCTGGGAAAACGGCGCCCCCTGCCGGCTTCCGGCAACCACCCCGAAACCCTCCCGACGACGGGCCCGCGCCCGCCGCCCTGATGGACTTCCGATGAAGAAAATGCCCCGCCTGCTCAAACTGCTCCTGGCCCTCGGCCTGGTGCTGGCCCTGGTGCTGCTGTGGCGCGGCTGCGCCGGCAAGGAAGAGAAGGCGCCCCAGGGCGGACACGGCGGCTGGGACCGGCCCACCCCGGTCAGCGTGGCCACCGCCACCCGCGGCCCGCTGGACCTGGAGATCAAGGCGCTGGGCACGGTCAACCCGCTGCGCACGGTGACCGTGCGGCCACGCGTGGACGGCGAACTGCTGCGCATCGCCTTCGAGGAAGGCCAGCAGGTGCGCGCCGGCCAGCTGCTGGCCGAGATCGACCCTGCCCCGTTCAAGGTGCGCCTGGCCCAGGCCCAGGGCGAGCAGAAGCAGAACCTGGCCGAGCTCGAGAACACCCGCATCCAGCTGCAGCGCTTCCGCGACCTGGCCGGCGGCAACTACGTGTCAGCCCAGGAGGTCTCCGACCTGCAGGCACGCGTGCGCCAGTTCGAGGGACGTCGCGAGAGCGACCAGGCCGCCGTCGACGAGGCGAAGCTGCAGCTGGACTACACGCGCATCACCGCACCGATCGACGGCCGGGTCGGCCTGCGCGCGGTCGACGTGGGCAACTTCGTGCGCACCGGCGACGATGACGGCATCGCCACCCTGACCCAGGTCCGGCCGATCAGCGTGGTGTTCGCCCTGCCCGAAGGCGTGCTGCCGTCGGTGCAAGAGGCCGTGCGCGCGGGCAAGGCGCTGGCCGTGCAGGCCTGGGACCGCGACGAGCGCCAGCCGCTGGCCAGCGGCACCCTGTCCAGCCTGGACAACCGCATCGACGTGCAGACCGGCACCCTGCGCCTGCGCGCCCTGTTCCCGAACCAGGACGAATCCCTGTTCCCGAACCAGTCGGTCAACGTGCGCCTGCGCCTGGGTAGTACCGACGTGGTGTCGGTGCCCGACGCGGCCGTGCAGTTCGGCAACCAGGGCACCTACGTGTACGTGGTCAATCCCGACGACACCGCCAGCGTGCGCCAGGTCAAGCTGGGCGCCAGCCACCAGGGCCGGGTTGCGGTGCTGGAAGGCCTGTCCGACGGCGACCGCGTGGTGCTCGAAGGCCTGGACCGCCTGCGCGAGGGCGGCAAGGTCGAGGTCATCCAGGCCGACGGCGTGCCGGTGGAAAGCGCACAGGCGGACACGGACGAGGCCGACGAGGCGGCTGCAGCCCGATGAACCTCTCGCGCCCGTTCATCCTGCGCCCGGTAGCCACCTCGCTGCTGATGCTGGCGCTGCTGCTGTCGGGCATCTTCGCCTACCGCCTGCTGCCGGTCTCGGCGCTGCCGCAGGTCGATTACCCGATCATCCAGGTGCTCACCCTGTATCCGGGCGCCAGCCCTGCGGTGACCACCAGTGCGGTGACCGCGCCGCTGGAGCGGCGCCTGGGCCAGATTCCCGGCCTGAACCAGATGAGCTCCACCAGCTCCGGCGGCGCCTCGGTGATCACCCTGCAGTTCGCCCTGGAGGTGGACCTGGGCGTGGCCGAGCAGGAGGTGCAGGCGGCGATCAACGGCGCTTCCAACTTCCTGCCCGGCGACCTGCCGATGCCGCCGGTGTACCGCAAGGTCAATCCGGCCGACACGCCGATCCTCACCCTGGCGGTCACCTCCGGCTCGATGGCCCTGCCGGACGTGTACGACCTGGTCGACACGCGCATGGCCCAGCGCCTGTCGCAGCTGCCGGGCGTGGGCCTGGTCAGCCTGGCCGGCGGCCAGCGCCCCGCCGTGCGCATCCAGGTCAATCCCAACGCGCTGGCTGCCGCGGGCCTGGGCATGGGCGACATCCGCCAGGCCATCAACAGCGCCAACGTCAACATGCCCAAGGGCAGCTTCGACGGCCCCACCCGCGCGACCATGCTCGACGCCAACGACCAGATGCGTTCGGCCGGGGAATACCGTGACCTGGTGCTGGCCTGGAAGGACGGCGCGCCGCTGCGCCTGGGCGACGTGGCCACGGTCGAACAGGGGCCGGAGAACCGCCACCTGGCGGCCTGGTCCGGGGCCTCGCCGGCGATCCTGGTCAACATCCAGCGCCAGCCCGGCGCCAACGTGATCGAGGTCGTCGACCGGATCCACGCGCTGCTGCCGCAGCTGCGCGCGTCGATGCCGGCCTCGGTGGAAGTGACCGTGCTGAGCGACCGCACCGAGTCCATCCGCGCCTCGATCAAGGGCGTGCAGCACGAGCTGGTGCTGGCGATCGGCCTGGTGGTGCTGGTCACCTTCGTGTTCCTGCGCACCATCCCGGCCACGATCATTCCCTCGATCGCGGTGCCGTTGTCTCTGGTGGCGACCTTCGGCGTGATGCTGCTGGCCGGCTACTCGCTCAACAACCTCACCCTGATGGCGCTGACCATCGCCACCGGCTTCGTGGTCGACGATGCGATCGTGATGCTGGAGAACATCGCCCGGCGCATGGAGGAAGGCGAAAGCGCGATGGTCGCCGCGCTCAACGGCGCCCGCCAGATCGGCTTCACCCTGGTGTCGCTGACCGTCTCCCTGATCGCAGTGCTGATCCCGCTGCTGTTCATGGGCGACGTGGTCGGCAAGCTGTTCCACGAGTTCGCCATCACCCTGGCGGTGGCCATCGGCATCTCGCTGGTGGTCTCCCTCACCCTGACCCCGATGCTGTGCGCGCGCTTCCTCAAGGCCGGCCACGGCCATGGCGCCGAAAGCGCCGACGGTGCGCAGGGCGACATGTTCGACCGCGTGGTGGCGCTGTACGACCGCGGCCTGCACTGGGTGCTGGCGCGCCAGCCGCTGATGCTCGGCGCCACCGTGGCCACCCTGGCACTCACCGCGCTGCTGTACGTGATGGTGCCCAAGGGCTTCTTCCCGGTGCAGGACGCCGGCCTGATCCAGGGCATCAGCGACGCGCCGCAGTCGGTCTCGTTCGAGGGCATGGCCCGGCGCCAGCAGGCGCTGGCCGACGCCATCCTCGAGGACCCGGACGTGTCCACGCTGTCCTCGTTCATCGGCGTGGACGGCAGCAACGCCACGCTCAACAGCGGCCGTTTCCTGATCGAACTCAAGCCGCATGCCGAGCGCAGCGCCGGTGCGCAGGAGATCATCGAACGGCTCAAGCAGCGCGCGGCGCAGGTGCCGGGCATCGACCTGTACCTGCAGCCGGTGCAGGAGCTGAGCATCGAGGATCGGGTCAGCCGTACGCAGTACCAGTTCGCCCTGACCACCCCGGACCTGGACACGCTCACCCACTGGACCGGCGCCATGCTGCAGAAGCTGCGCGCGCACCCGGCCCTGGCCGACGTGGCCAGCGACATGCAGGACCAGGGCCTGCAGGCGTGGCTGGACATCGACCGAGATGCGGCCGCCCGCCTCGGCATCCCGGTTTCCGCCATCGCCGACGCGCTGTACGACGCCTTCGGCCAGCGCCAGGTCTCGACCATCTTCACCCACGCCAACCAGTACCGCGTGGTGCTGGAGGCCGACCCGCGCTTCCAGCTCGGCCCGGAGGCGATCGGCCGCATCCACGTGACCACCGCCGACGGCCGGCAGACGCCGCTGTCGGGCCTGGCCCGGGTGGAAACCCGGCCGACCGCGCTGCAGGTCAGCCACCTCGGCCAGTTCCCGGCGGTGACCTTCTCCTTCAACCTCGCACCGGGCGCTTCGCTGGGCGAGGCGGTGGAGGCGATCGAGCAGGCCCGCGAGGAGATCGGCATGCCGGCCAGCGTCGAGCTGCGCCTGCAGGGCGCGGCGCAGGCCTTCCGCAACTCGCTGTCCAGCACGCTGTGGCTGATCCTGGCCGCGGTGCTGGTGATGTACATCGTGCTGGGCGTGCTCTACGAGAGCTTCATCCACCCGGTGACGATCCTCTCCACCCTGCCCTCGGCCACGGTCGGCGCGCTGGCCGCGCTGCTGCTGTCCGGGCGCAGCCTGGACCTGATCGCGGTGATCGGCATCATCCTGCTGATCGGCCTGGTGAAGAAGAACGCGATCATGATGATCGACTTCGCCCTGGAGGCCGAGCGCGAACAGGGCATGGCCCCGCGCGAGGCGATCCACCGCGCCGCGCTGCTGCGCTTCCGGCCGATCCTGATGACCACCCTGGCGGCACTGTTCGCGGCGATCCCGATGATGTTCGCCTCCGGCTCCGGCGCCGAGCTGCGCCAGCCGCTGGGCCTGGTGATGGTCGGCGGCCTGGTGGTGAGCCAGGTGCTGACCCTGTTCACCACGCCGGTGGTGTACCTGTTCTTCGACCGCCTGTCCCGCCGCCGCGAGGTGGCAGATGACGGCGCCGGCGCCACGGCGGCCTGACATGCAGTCCGGCGCGGCCTCGACCAACCTGTCGCGGGTGTTCATCGAACGCCCGGTGGCGACCGTGCTGCTGGCGGTGGCGGTGCTGCTGGGCGGCCTGCTGGCGGTGCGCCAGCTGCCGGTGGCGCCCCTTCCGCAGGTGGACTACCCGGCCATCCAGGTCGGCGCCAGCCTGCCGGGTGCCAGCCCCGAGTCGATGGCCGCCACCGTGGCCACGCCGCTGGAGCGGGCACTGGGCAGCATCCCGGGCATCACCCGCATCACCTCCAGCAGCAACCAGGGCAACGTCCGCGTCGACCTGCAGTTCTCGCTGGACCGCAACATCGACGAGGCCGCACGCGAAGTGCAGGCCGCGCTCAACGCGGCGCGCGCGCAGCTGCCCTCGGGCATGCCGGGCATGCCCTACTACCGCAAGATCAATCCTTCGCAGGCGCCGATCATGACCGTGGCGCTGAGCTCGGACACGCTCACGCCCGCCCAGGTCTTCGATGTCGCCTCCACCGTGCTGGCGCAGAAGATCGCGCAGGTGCCTGGCGTGGGCGAGGTCAGCGTCGGCGGCGGTTCGCTGCCGGCGGTGCGGGTTTCGCTCAACCCGGCTGCGCTGAACCAGTACGGCATCGCCCTGGAGGAAGTGGCCGGTGCGATCCGCAACGCCAACGCGCTGCGCCCGCTGGGCACGGTGGCCCGCGACGACCGCCAGTGGCAGATCGAAGCGCCGCTGCAGCTGCGTACCGCCGAGGAATACCGCGACCTGGTGGTGGCCTGGCGCGACGGCCGCGCCGTGCACCTGCGCGACGTGGCCCAGGTCGGCGAAGGCACGGAGAACCGCTACGCCTCCGGCTTCCACAACGGGCGCGCGGCGGTGCTGCTGATGGTCAACCGCCAGCCCAACGCCAACATCATCCGCACCGTGGACGCGATCCACGGGCAGATGGATACCCTGCGCGCGCTGCTGCCGGCCGGCGTGGACATGAAGGTGGTGATGGACCGCTCGCCGGTGATCCGCGCCACCCTGCAGGAAGCCGAGCTGACCCTGGTGCTGGCGGTCGGCCTGGTGGTGCTGGTGGTGCTGGCCTTCCTGGGCAGCTGGCGCGCGGCGCTGATCCCGTCGCTGGCGATCCCGGTCTCGCTGTTCGGCGCGCTGGCGATCATCTGGCTGGCCGGGTTCTCGCTCAACACGCTGTCGCTGATGGCGCTGATCGTGGCCGCGGTGCTGGTGGTGGACGATGCCATCGCGGTGCTGGAGAACATCTCCCGGCACCTGGCCGCGGGCCTGTCCCCGGTCAATGCGGCCATGCGCGGGGCCGGCGAGGTCGGCGCCACCCTGCTGTCGATGAACATCGCCCTGGCGGTGGTCTTCGTCTCCATCCTGTTCCTGGACGACTTCGTCGAGAAGCTGTTCCGCGAGTTCTCGCTGACCCTGGTGGCGGCGATGGCGGTGTCGGTGGTGGTCTCGCTGAGCTTCACTCCCGCGCTGTGCTCGCGCCTGCTGCGCAGCGCCGGCCCGGACCGGGTGATCCCGCCGTGGGAGCGCCTGGGCGAGCTGCTGTTCGGCGGCCTGCGTCGCGCCTACCTGCGCTCGCTGGAGCGCACCCTGCGCCACCTGCCGCTGGCCCTGTGCGTGCTGCTGGCCACGGTGGCGCTCAATGCCTACCTGTTCGCCAAGGTGCCCAAGGGCACGGTGCCGCAGCAGGACACCGGGCAGCTGCGCGGCTTCGCGCGCGGCGACGACGGCCTGTCCTTCCAGGTCATGCAGCCGAAGATCCAGGCCTACCGCGAATACCTGATGGAGGACCCGGCGATCGAGGACATCGCCGGCTACATCGGTGGCGGCACCGGCGTGAACAACGGCTTCGTGATGATGCAGATGAAGCCGCTGTCCGAGCGCGGCGTCTCCAGCCGCGAAGTCATCGACCGCCTGCGCGAGAACCTGCCGCGCGTGCCCGGCGGCAACCTCTGGTTCTGGGTGGACCAGGACATCCGTATCGGCGGCGGCAACGACGACGGCAACCTGGACCTGCAGCTGCTGGCCGGCGACATCGGGCCGCTGCGCGAGTGGACCCCGAAGGTGCAGGAGGCGCTGGCCGCGCTGCCGCAGCTGGTGGACGTGGAGTCCAGCGGCGACGAAGGCATGCGCCAGGTGCAGCTGGAGATCGACCGCGACGCGGCCGCACGCCTGGGCGTGGACATGCGCACGGTCGGCACGGTGCTCAACAACTCCTTCAGCCAGCGCCAGGTCGCCACCCTGTACGACAGCCTCAACCAGTACCGGGTGGTGATGGAGCTTGACCCGCGCCACACCACCTCGCCGGAGACCCTGGACCAGGTGTACGTGATCGGCTCGGAGGGGCAGCGCGTGCCGCTGTCGGCGATCGCGACCTGGGGCTATGGCATGTCGCCGGACCGGATCCAGCACCGTTCCCAGTTCGTGGCGACCCGGGTCAGTTTCGCGCTGGCGCCGGGGGTGACGCTTGGTGAGGCCACCGACGCGATCCAGGAGGCCATGGCCCGCATCATGCTGCCGACCGAGGTCCAGGCCCGCCTGGGCGAGGAAGCCGGCAGCCTGCAGGAGCTGCGCGACCGCCAGGCGTGGATGATCCTCGGCGCGGTGCTTGCGGTGTACCTGGTGCTGGGCGTGCTCTACGAAAGCCTGGTGCAGCCACTGGCGATCCTGTCCATCCTGCCTTCGGCCGGCATCGGTGCGCTGGTCGCGCTGCTGCTGTTCGACGGCGAGCTCAACCTGATCTCGTTGCTCGGCCTGTTCCTGCTGGTGGGCGTGGTGATTAAGAACACCATCCTGATGGTGGATTTCGCCCTGGCCGCGCAGCGCGAGGGCCAGCCGGCGAGCGCCGCGATCCTCGAGGCGGCCCGGTTGCGCTTCCGCCCGATCCTGATGACCAGCGTGGCCGCGCTGCTCGGCATGCTGCCGCTGATGCTGGCCACCGGCGAAGGCTGGGAGATGCGCCGTCCGCTGGGCATCGCCATCGTCGGCGGGCTGCTGGTCAGCCAGGTGCTGACGCTCTACACCACCCCGGCGGTGTTCCTGGCGCTGGACCGGCTGCGCGCACGGGTGGCGCGGCGCGCGCAGGCACGGGTTTCCTCGACGACCTGATCTCTGCGCGCTGGTCGGGTGGCGGTGCATAGGCGTCGGCTCTGGCGCGATGACCGCACCCGGTGTCCATGACGCCGCCCGCGTGCGGCTCCCTCTGCGCCGTGGGTGGCCGAGGCGTAAAGCGCCGGCTTCGGCCTGGGGCCGCCGCACTCCGGGTATCCAGGCCCCCGCTCGGGCGAACGTCCATGTTCGCACTCGCGGCCGCGGCACGTCCCTGTGC
>JAEWAG010000277.1 GCA_023391775.1 Pseudomonadota bacterium
TTGTGAAAACGGGGCCGGTGGAACGAATGATCGCAGCTACCTTTAACGATGAAAATGGTGACTGGAAAATCTTATAGTTATATGTTGGTGATTATTCAGTACTCGGGCAAGGTCCGGATGTGTATCTGAATCAGTCCAAATCGGAAATGCGGAACGGACATTTGCTGGATGCCGGGCTAAACGTTCTGATCGCTAAGGAGCTTGATCATCCTGCAGGAGAGATGCTCGTCTACGATCTACAACATGAACTGGAAAGTTACAGTGAGACTTTGCTGGCATCGGTGGCGGAATATTATCCTTTACCAATGACTATGGAGTTGCCAGGCAAACCTGTTCTGATGGGGATTCAACCGTTTCTGCTTGACAGTGCCATTGTTCCCTTGATCAACTATATGACGTCCATTCCCCTACGCGATACCATCGCATTGAAAAACGAGTATGAGCGCATACACCGGATCGTAGAGCATAATCTTCCCGGACTGGCTGAGGGGAAGCCCCAGCTCATTTACTGTGCCTACCACAATGTGCAGGATGACCCTGATAATCCCGGGAGAGTCGTTTTCATAAAGGAACTCAGTCAAAGCATCGGTCAACCGGGTTTGTTCCGCGATTGACAGTAGTAACTACCGGAGATAATATCTTGCGTGAACTGAAATGAACTCAGATTTCCTCGCATTTTACTGCCTGTTCTCACTTGTTTTGACTAGCTTTAATTGATGCACATCTGGGCTATTTCCTCAATCAGTCAACGCCCCAAAAATCAGTATTTCCCAAAAAGCTGACGGACACCTATAGAACACCTGACGGACACCTGAGGGACACCTACAGCATACTACCGTCCAGAAACCTTCCTGACTTCTTCCGGACAAAGCCCATGTAAGGTGCACCCGGGGATATGGAAGAACCACTGGCATTACCGATCAGATTAGTCTGGAAGGAGATTAGTTTGCAAGCTTTCACTGGCTCTTAAGCAGCTTTCCTGCTAGAACTTCAGCCGAATTCCGTAGTTGAAAACGAAGCCATCGAGCGGAGCCCAGACCTCGGTGAGTTGAGGTGTATCCCAGGGACCGGAGCGGAGCGAGCCCCAGCGCGTCTGACGGATATCACCAAAATTCTCTACGTTTCCATAGATGCTCAGCTTCTTCCAGGTATATTCTACCAATGCGCCGAAGGTCCAGAATGACGGTGTCTCCCAGCCGTTGCTGAGTGTTTGTGCGCTTTTGAATTCGTAGTCTGCACCGATTCTCCATCGGCCGGGGAGGTTGTACAGCAGGTCGCCTTTGATGCTGTGCTGCGGTGTCAGGGGGACGACCGATTGAGAACCGTCGAAATGGTTGGTGGCATTGGTGTAGGTATATCCGAGGAAGAACGTGAAATCCCTGTAGCTGATTTTAGCGAAAGTTTCTGCGCCGTAAGTACGTGTGTGTCCATTGGCATTGATATACCCGAAGAAGCCTGGCATTGTGGTTGCGGGCGCGAAGACAATCGGCTTATCGAGGTGGGTATAGAAGAACATCTGATTCAGGTTGAGGAAAATGTGCTCTCCGATCGCTGATTTGAACCCGATATCTGCATTACCGCCGTAGGATTGTTCTGCTGCAACCTTGTCGCGATCGATGGGCAGGATATTCTGGTATCCGTAGAGTTCTGCTTCCTGGTTGAAGATGGTAGGATTTCTGTAGCCCAGCCCGCCCCCTATTCTCGTAGTGAGTTTTTCAGTCCACCAGAGCAGCACTGAGACCCTGGGCAGGACAAAAAGCTTATCATTCATGACATAGTCGGTTCGCAGTCCGGACTCGATGGCGATGGAGCGGTTGAGATCGAAGGTGTAGTTGGCGAAGGCCCCGAACGTCTGGTATTCTTCATTGCGGAGGAGATTGGAATCGAGTTGATCCTCCTGAAATCTGTCTGTGTAGAAATTCAAACCCGTGATCAGCACATTGTCATTGTTATGGTGTGTCCAGGACGCTTCGGAGAAAGAGGAGACCTGTTTTCCTGCGAAGCGGTATTCTTCGAGGGTTGGTGCGGGGGTGATCTTCAGGCTTCTTTCGAAGATATTGAAGCTATTGCGGAGGTTGAGCGTACTGTTTCCTTTGAGCTGGTGCTGGAAGTGTAGCTGTGTTGTGTAGCGGTTGATATCATTGAACTCCTTGTAGAAATGATCTGGTTGGGGGAAGGCATCTCCGATGAGTTGCATGTCGCCGCCGTCGCGTTGTTCGTATGTGACCGTTCCGCCGAGAGTCAGTTTGGTACGATCCGAGATGTAGTAGAACAGACGCGGGTTGAGGTTGAATTTGGTAAGAGCGGGCATATCGCTGTAGCCGTCATTGTCGGCATCGAAGGCATAGTGGCTATTGCGCTGGATCAGCAGAGTATAGCCGAGATTATCCTGCCGGCGGCTGACGAAAGCGTTGATATCTCGGGCGCCGATCTGGGAGGCGTTGAGGTGGAGGATCGCTTCTTCCCTGGTGGGTTCTTTAGAGATCAGATTGATCAGTCCGGCGATGGCTCCGCCGCCGTATAGTGTAGAGGCTGAGCCTTTTATGTATTCCACCTGCCGGAGGTCGAGTGGTGGTATCTGTGTGATGCTGAGGCTACCGGAGAAACCGCCGTATAGGGGGAAGCCATCTTTAAGAATCTGGGTATATCGGCCATCGAGGCCCTGGATCCGGACATTTGCGGTATTGGAGGTAGCGGAGGTTTGTTGTACCTGTATACCCGTGCTATGCGTGAGGAGGTGCGAGATTTTGGAGGGGTCCATGGTGGCGGCCTCTTCGATTTCGTCGGTGAGCGCTTCGACGCGCGTTGGAGTGTTGGCGATGCTGCGGTTGCTTCGGGTTCCTTCGACGATGATCAGCTCCAGTTCTTCGGGTGCGAGATCGATGGTGATCGGTGTTGTATCGGGGAGTGGGAAGGAGAAGCTGAGTTTTTTGTTATGGTAACCAAGTGCAGAGAACAGGAAAATTTGGTTTCCCTTTGGTATGGGGTTGAGAGTTATCCGACCGTTGTTATCTGCTGCTGTGCCTATGGTGGAACCTTCGAGCGTGGCGAGAGCGCCGGGTATTGGTTCTTTGGTGAGGCTATCACGGATGATGGCGTTGAAAGAATCCTGAGCAGATAGCTTTGAGGAGAGAAAGCAGCAGAACAGGAGTATCATTAAATGTCGCATGGATACAAAATACGGAGGGGGTGGATGAAAACCTATGATAGAAGTTATGGATGTTGGGAGAGTGGGTATTGGTAGAAAAAGCCTGAAAAGTTTTTGGCAGAAAAGTTGAGATGGTTATCTTTGCGTCCCGTTCGAGAGAACAAGGGTTGATCCTGTAGCTCAGTTGGTAGAGCAATACACTTTTAATGTATGGGCCCTGGGTTCGAGTCCCAGCGGGATCACTTCTTGGGACAAACTGGTTTCATCACTGGTTTGTCCCTTTTCTTTTTCGCTGAAAACCTTGTCAATACTATAGATTAACTGAACAGCTTCGTTTATTCTAGAGTTTCGATAACCATTTTCCGTAAACTCCAATTTTTCAAGGAATATCGAACCAATGATTTGACGCTTGCCGTTAATATCGGCCTTGCTGTAGCGTTCATCAATATGAGCAAGATTATAGAGGGCTGTCTCCAGGAGCGAGTCTATATAGTTTCCTGTTTTGGGGCAGTAGCTGAGAGCTTCGCTTCCAATAGATTAATTTTCCTTTCGCACTCGGCTTTGATCTCCTTGTAGTCTGTCGCGTCAATCGCTTTAGACAAAAGAGTCCACATGCCTTAGAACGTATAAATGCTCAAAGTTTTTCTTGATTTTTATAGCTTTTACTATTCATGTCAAGATATTCCAAAAAAAGCCAATTCTGTTCTTTCCAAGTCATCGGATAAAGTAAAAGTGTGTTGTGCTACGAATTTCCTCAGTTTTTATTTGCCGTCTCGCCTTTTAATTCCATCTAATTTGTTTTCTGGCAAGGAAC
>JAEWAG010000126.1 GCA_023391775.1 Pseudomonadota bacterium
TCCGAAGGCGACACCATCGTGGTCAACATCGGCGACATGCTCGAGCGCCTGACCAACCACGTGTATCCGTCCACCATCCACCGTGTGGTCAATCCCCCGGGCGAGGCGGCACGCAAGCCGCGTTACTCGGTGCCGTTCTTCCTGCACCCGAATCCGGATTTCCTGATCGACGTGCTGCCCTCGTGCACCAGTGCCGGGAATCCGAGCCGGTACCCGGAGCCGATCACCGCACAGGGCTTCCTCGAGCAGCGCCTGCGCGAGATCAAGTTGAAGTAAGTTCACGGAAAGCGCGTCCTGTCGAGCGTTGTCAGGGCGCGCGTCCGCGTACGGCCCGGTATCCTGTGCTCCAATTTGCGTATTCAGGAGCAGGCATGCGTCGCAGGATCGTGGCGGGCAACTGGAAGCTGCATGGAACCCGGGACTTCGCCACCTCGCTGGTGGCCGACCTCGCCCGGGAGGCGCCGGTGCCGGGCGTGGAGCTGGTGGTGATGCCTCCGCTGCCCTACCTGGGCGACCTGATCGAGGACTTCGAGGGGTCCGGGCTGCTGTTCGGCGCCCAGGACGTGAGCCCGAACGGCGAGGGTGCCTATACCGGCGAGGTTTCGGCCCGGATGCTGGTGGACGTGGGTGCCCGGTACGGTCTTTGCGGCCACTCCGAGCGGCGCCGGTACCACGGCGAGAGCAGCGAACTGGTGGCGCGGAAGATGCAGGCGGCGCTGGACGCCGGGCTGGTCCCGGTGCTGTGCCTGGGCGAGCACCAGGCGGACCGCGAGGCCGGGCGCGCGCGCGAGGTGATCGCGGCCCAGCTCCAGCCGGTCCTGGACCTGGTCGGGGTAGGGGGCTTTGACGGGGCGGTGGTCGCCTACGAGCCGTGCTGGGCCATCGGTACCGGCCAGACCGCCACCCCGGAGCAGGCGCAGGAGATGCACGCATTCATCCGTCGCCAGATCGCCGCCCACGATGCTAGAATTGCTGATTCGCTGCCGATCCTGTACGGCGGCAGCGTCAAGCCCGGCAACGCCGGCGCGCTCTGTGCGCAGCCGGACGTGGACGGCGGGCTGATCGGCGGAGCCTCCCTGGTGGCCGCCGAGTTCCTGGCCATTGCCCAGGCCGCTGCGGCGGCCCGGTAGTCGAGACCCTGACAATGCTGATGCTGATCCTCAACGTGGTGTACGTGCTGGTGGCGATCGCCATGATCGTGCTGATCCTGCTCCAGCGCGGCGCTGGTGCGGCCGCTGGCTCCGGTTTCGGCGCCGGTGCGTCGGGCACGGTGTTCGGCGCGCGTGGCGCGTCCAACTTCCTGTCCAAGAGCACCAAGTGGCTGGCGGTGGTGTTCTTCGCCATCAGCCTGTTCATGGCCTGGTACGCGACCCACAGTGCCCGCCCGGTGGCCCAGGCCGA
This sequence comes from Pseudomonadota bacterium, assembly GCA_023391775.1. Taxonomy (GTDB): domain Bacteria; phylum Pseudomonadota; class Gammaproteobacteria; order Xanthomonadales; family Xanthomonadaceae; genus Pseudoxanthomonas. Next base: position 1,402 of record JAEWAG010000126.1, read on the forward strand.
CCTCGGCGTGATGTCCCAGCTGCCGGCGGCTCCGTCGGCCGCGCCAGGCGAGCTGCCGCCGGCCATGCCGGCCGAAGTGCCGGCCGCTGCCCCGGCGGCGGAGGAAGTGCCGGCCCCGGCGCAGGAAAATGCGCCCGAGGCTGCTACTCCGGCCGAGTAAGGCTGTACAATGCGCCGCGCGCTGCAGCCGGCGCGAGTTTCAAGCCCAGGTGGCGGAATTGGTAGACGCACTACCTTGAGGTGGTAGCGACGAGAGTCGTAGGGGTTCGAGTCCCCTCTTGGGCACCAATGCAGACGGTCCGGCGCATGCGCCGGACACAGGACGCCCGCTTCGGCGGGCTTCTTTTTGCCCGGAAGGTTCCGGGAGTGGTGATAAAGGGGCCAAAGCGTTTACCCCCATCGCCGCAAACGCTACAATTCCGAAGCTATGCAGACGGTGCCGGCCCGGGGTTTCCCGGGGCCGCGCCATGCATTCCAAGTCCCGCGGCCAGGCCGCGGCAGGCAGGCGTCGGAACCCGCGCAAGCGGTCCGCGCCAACCCAGGCCCGCTCCGGCGGGCAGAGGCAAGAGAGAACCACACGTGCTGGCCCAATACCTGCCGACCCTGTTGTTCCTGATCGTGGCCACCGGGATCGGCGTTGCGCTGATCATCGTGGGCCGCGTGCTCGGTCCCCGCAGTCCGGACGCGCAGAAGCTGTCGCCCTACGAGTGCGGTTTCGAGGCATTCGAGGATGCGCGCATGAAGTTCGACGTGCGCTATTACCTCATCGCGATCCAGTTCATCGTCTTCGACCTGGAAATCATCTTCATCGTGCCGTGGACCCTCGTGTTCCAGGACCTCGGGGCCCGCGCGCTGGTCACGATGGGCCTGTTCGTGGGCATGCTGTTCCTCGGCTTCATCTACGTCTGGAAGAAGGGAGCGCTCGAATGGGAGTGATCCAAACCATCGACCGCCTGATGACCAACCCGATGCCAGAGGCGCGGGTCGAGGACATCCTGCGGCCCGCCGGCGAGAACCCGCTGCTGGAGAAGGGTACGTCACCACCAGCGTCGATGCACTGGTCAACTGGGCCCGCACCGGCTCGATGTGGCCGAAGACCTTCGGCCTGGCCTGCTGCGCGGTGGAAATGATGCACGCCGGCGCCGCGCGCCTGGACCTGGACCGGTACGGCGTGGTGTTCCGCCCCTCGCCGCGCCAGTCGGACGTGATGATCGTGGCCGGCACCCTGGTCAACTAGATGGCCCCGGCGCTGCGCAAGGTCTACGACCAGATGCCGGACCCGAAGTGGGTCATCTCGATGGGCAGCTGCGCCAATGGCGGCGGCTACTACCATTACTCGTACTCGGTGGTGCGCGGCTGTGACCGCATCGTGCCGGTGGACATCTACGTCCCGGGTTGCCCGCCGACGGCCGAGGCGCTGGTCTACGGCATCCTGCAGTTGCAGAAGAAGATCTGGCGCACCCAGACGGTCGCGGCGAACAAGAACAACACCATCGCCCGCTGATCGCCCCTGATCCACCGCGCCCCGCGCGCACCAACGACGGAAACGCCAAGCCCCATGGCCGAGCCAGCTGCCACCTTTGCCCAACGACTGCGCGACCGGTTCCCCGGCGCCTCGGTCACCGTGGCCGAGCCCCGTGGTGAAGTCACCCTCGAGGCCAGCCCCCAAGACCTGGTCGCCACCTGCATCGCGCTGCGCGACGAGTTCGGTTTCGAGCAGCTGGTCGACGTCTGCGGCATCGACTACATGGGTTACGGAAGCGACGAGTGGGACACCGATGACGTGTCCTCCGGCGGCTTCAGCCGCGGCGTGGAGGGCAAGGGCCCGGGCCGCTTCGGCTGGGGCGAGCGCCCGAGCGAGCAGGGTGCCGCGGGGGTCGAGCCGACCCTGATACCCGAGCACCGCTTCGCCGCGATCACCCACCTGCTGTCTTACGCACACAACCGCCGCCTGCGCCTGCGCTGCTTCGCCCCGGACGACTCGCTGCCGGTGGTGCCGTCGCTGGTGCCGGTGTGGCGTGGCGCCAACTGGTTCGAGCGCGAGGCGTTCGACCTGTACGGAATCATTTTCGAAGGCCATCCGGACCTGCGCCGGATCATGACGGACTACGGTTTCGTCGGCCATCCGTTCCGCAAGGACTTCCCGCTGATCGGCAACGTCGAGGTCCGCTACGACGAGGCTCGCCAGCGCGTGGTGTACGAGCCGGTGACCTCGGTCGAGCCGCGCGTGGGCGTGCCGCGGGTTATCCGTGACGACGCGCGCTACCAGACCGCCGCAGGCGAGGCCGCACAAGGGGAGGCCACCAAGTGAGCGCCCAGATGCTTACCGACCACGACCTGCCAGGCCAGGCGCCGGCAGGCTCCGCCGCGCTGCGGCAGGAGATCCGCAACTACACGATGAACTTCGGCCCGCAGCATCCGGCCGCGCACGGCGTGCTGCGCCTGATCCTGGAGATGGATGGCGAGACCATCATCCGTGCCGATCCGCATGTCGGGCTGCTCCATCGCGGTACCGAGAAGCTGGCCGAGTCCAAGCCGTTCAACCAGTCGATCCCGTACATGGACCGCCTGGATTACGTGTCGATGATGTGCAACGAGCACGCCTACGTGCGCGCGATCGAGACCCTGCTCGGGATCGAAGCGCCGGAGCGTGCGCAGTACATCCGCACCATGTTCGACGAGATCACCCGCATCCTGAACCACCTGATGTGGATCGGCGCCAGCGCGCTGGACCTGGGTGCGATGGCGGTGTTCCTGTACGCGTTCCGCGAGCGCGAGGAACTGATGGACGTGTACGAGGCGGTAAGCGGCGCGCGCATGCACGCGGCCTACTACCGTCCCGGCGGCGTGTACCGCGACCTGCCGGACTTCATGCACAAGTACAAGGAGGCGCCCTGGAACAAGGGTGCCAAGCTCAAGCGCTTCAACGAGGCGCGCGAGGGCTCCCTGCTGGATTACCTGGAGCACTTCACCCGCGAGTTCTTGAAGCGCGTCGACGAGTACGAGACCCTGCTGACGGACAACCGCATCTGGAAGCAGCGTACCGTCGGCAACGGCGTGGTCACCCCGGAGCAGGCCTATGCCTGGGGCATGAGCGGCGTGATGCTGCGCGGCTCGGGCATCGCCTGGGACCTGCGCAAGAAGCAGCCGTACGCCCGCTACGACGCAGTCGACTTCGACATTCCGGTGGGCACCAATGGCGATTGCTACGACCGCTACCTGGTGCGCGTCGCGGAGATGCGCCAGTCCAACCGCATCATCGCCCAGTGCGTGAAGTGGCTGAAGCAAAACCCGGGCCCGGTGATGGTCAGGAACTTCAAGGTCGCCCCTCCCAGCCGGGAGGAGATGAAGGACGACATGGAAGCCCTGATCCACCACTTCAAGCTGTTCTCCGAGGGCTATTGCGTACCCGCCGGCGAGACCTATGCCGCGGTCGAGGCCCCCAAGGGCGAGTTCGGCTGCTACCTGGTGTCCGACGGCGCGAACAAGCCGTTCCGCGTGCACCTGCGCGCGCCCGGCTTCGCGCACCTCTCGTCCATGGACGAGATCGTGCGCGGCCACATGCTTGCCGACGTCGTTGCGATGATCGGTACCTATGATCTTGTGTTTGGTGAGGTGGATCGATGAAGGCCACCGGTAATTTCGAGAACGCGCGCAACGTCGACCCGATGGTCGTGTTGAGCGACGCCACGCGCGCGCACATCCACCACTGGTTGACCAAGTTCCCGCCCGACCGCAAGCGGTCGGCGGTGCTGCAGGGGCTGCACGCGGCCCAGGAACAGAACAACGGCTGGCTCAGCGACGAGCTGATCGCCGCGGTCGCGAAGTATCTCGACATCCCGCCGGTGTGGGCCTACGAGGTCGCCACGTTCTACACGATGTTCGAGACCCAGCCGGTCGGGCGCAACAACGTCGCGTTCTGCACCAATATCAGCTGCTGGCTCAACGGGGCGCAGGAGCTGGTCGCCCATGCCGAGCAGAAGCTGGGCTGCAAGCTGGGCGGATCCACCGCCGATGGCCGCGTCTACCTCAAGCGCGAGGAAGAGTGCGTTGCCGCGTGCTGTGGCGCCCCGGTGGTCGTCATCAACGGCCATTACCACGAGAAGCTCACCACCGAGAAGGTGGACGAGCTGCTCGACGGACTGAAGTGAGGCCGGCTGACATGGCACACCACCCGAAGATTTCCGAGGGCTACGGCCCGGTCGGCCCGGCACCGAAGGAGCACCAGGCGGTCTACACGACGTTGCACTTCGACAAGCCGTGGTCGTACGAGAACTACCTCAAGCCCGGCGGCTACCAGGCCCTGCGCAGGATCCTCACCGAGAAGATCGCGCCGGCCGACGTGGTCGAGATGGTCAAGCAGTCCGGCCTGCGCGGCCGCGGCGGGGCGGGTTTCCCGACCGGCCTGAAGTGGAGCTTCATGCCCAAGGGCGACATGCAGAAGTACATCCTCTGCAATTCGGACGAGTCCGAGCCGGGCACCGCCAAGGACCGCGACATCCTGCGCTACAACCCGCACGCGGTGATCGAGGGCATGGCCATCGCCTGCTATGCCACCGGTTCGACCGTGGGCTACAACTACCTGCGCGGCGAATTCCACCACGAGCCGTTCGAGCATCTGGAGGAGGCGACCGCCGAGGCCTACGCCAACGGCTGGCTGGGCAAGGACATCCTCGGCTCGGGCATCGACATCGACATCTACAACGCGCTGGGCGCCGGGGCCTACATCTGCGGCGAGGAAACCGCGCTGATGGAGTCGCTCGAAGGCAAGAAGGGCCAGCCCCGCTTCAAGCCGCCGTTCCCGGCGAACTTTGGCCTTTACGGCAAGCCGACCACGATCAACAACACCGAGACCTACGCCTCGGTGCCGGCGATCGTGCGCAACGGCGCCGAGTGGTTCATGAACCTGGGCAAGCCGAACAATGGCGGCTGCAAGATCTTCTCGGTGTCCGGCCATGTCGCGCGCCCGGGCAACTACGAGATCCGCCTCGGCACCCCGTTCTCGGAGCTGCTGGAGCTTGCCGGCGGCATCCGTGCGGGCAACCGCATCAAGGGCGTGATCCCGGGCGGCTCCTCGATGCCGGTGGTGCCGGGCGAGGTGATGATGGGCCTGACCATGGACTACGACGCCATCCAGAAGGCCGGCTCCGGCCTGGGTTCGGGCGCGGTCATCGTCATGGACCACACCACCTGCATGGTTCGCGCGTGCCAGCGCATCGCGCGCTTCTACTACAAGGAAAGCTGCGGCCAGTGCACCCCGTGCCGCGAGGGTACCGGCTGGATGTACCGCATGCTGACCCGCATCGCCAACCTCGAAGCGACCCTGGACGACCTGCACATGCTGCGCGCGGCCGCGGGCCAGATCGAGGGCCACACCATCTGCGCGTTCGGCGAGGCCGCCGCCTGGCCGGTCCAGGGCTTCCTCCGCCACTACTGGCATGAATTCGAATACGCGATCGTGAACAAGCGCTTCCTCGTCGACGACGAGCGTGACGGCACGGTGGTGCGCTCCAACCTGGAGGTGGCCGCGTGAGTGCGCAGCCTGTCAATCCGAACCTGCCGCCGGACCACGTCACCGTCTTCATCGACGGCGTGGAGCTTGCGGCGCCCAAGGGATCGATGATCATCCAGGCCGCCGACAAGGCCGGCATCCCGATCCCGCGGTTCTGCTACCACGACAAGCTGGCGATCGCCGCGAACTGCCGCATGTGCCTGGTGGATACCGAGGTGGGCGGGCGTTCGGCGCCCAAGCCGGCCCCGGCCTGCGCCACGCCGGTGATGGACGGCATGAAGGTCTTCACCCGCAACGAGAAGGCGCTGAAGTCCCAGCGCAACGTGCTTGAGTTCCTGCTGATCAACCACCCGCTGGACTGCCCGGTCTGCGACCAGGGCGGCGAGTGCGAGCTGCAGGACCTGTCGCTGGGCTACGGCCGCTCGGTCAGCCGCTTCGTCGAGCGCAAGCGCGTGGTGCCGGACGAGGACATCGGTCCGCTGGTCGCCACCGAGATGACCCGCTGCATCCAGTGCACCCGCTGCGTGCGTTTCACCGGCGAGATCGCCGGCACGTACGAGCTGGGTGGCATGTACCGCGGCGAGAACCTGCAGATCGGCACCTACGACGGCAAGCCGTTGACCACCGAGCTGTCCGGCAACGTCATCGACGTTTGCCCGGTCGGCGCGCTGACCAACAAGGTGTTCCAGTTCCGCGCCCGTCCGTGGGAGCTGATCGCCAGGGAGTCGCTCGGTTACCACGACGCATTGGGCTCGAACCTGTTCCTGCACGCCCGCCGCGGGGAAGTGCTGCGCGCGGGCCCGCGCGAGAACGAGCTGGTCAACGAGTGCTGGCTGTCCGACCGTGATCGCTACTCGCACCAGGGCCTGAACGCCGCCGACCGCGCCACCGTGCCGCTGCTCAAGACGGGCGGGGAGTGGAAGGAAGCGACCTGGGCCGAGGCTCTGTCCGCTGCCGCCGCGATCCTGCGCGACAACAGGGGCGATGACCTGGGCGTGCTGGTGCACCCGGCCACCTCGAACGAGGAGGGCGGCCTGCTGGCCGCGCTGGCCGCCGAGCTGGGCACCGGGAACATCGACCACCGCATCGCCAGCCGCGACTTCTCCGACGCCGCGGTCGCCGAACCGTTCGCGCTGCCGGTCGCCGAGATCGAGCAGGCCGACGTGATCGTCGTGGTCGGCAGCAACATACGCCACGAGCTGCCGCTGCTGCATGCCCGCCTGCGCAAGGCGCAGACCAAGCACGGCGCGCGCATCCACGTGGTCAACCCGGTCGACTTCGATTTCACCTTTGCGGCCGCGGGCACCCACGTCGTGCCGCCATCGCGCTTCGCCGAGGTGCTGGGCGGCGCCGGGTTGCGCGAGGCACTGCAGGGCGCGACCCGCCCGGTCGTGATCCTCGGCGCGATCGCCGAGAACCATCCGCAGGCCGCCGCGATCCGCGCCGCCGCGCGCGATTTCGCGACCGCTACCGGTGCGGCGCTGTGCCGCATCCCGCAGGGCGCAAACGCCGTGGGCCTGGTCCGCGCCGGTGTGCTGCCGGCTGGCCGCGACGCGGCTGCGATGCTGGCCGACCCGCGTCGTGCCTACGTGCTTTACGGCATCGAGCCGGGCCTGGATTTCGCCGACACGGGCAGCGCGCTCAAGGCGCTGGGCGCGGCGAAGGTCGTGGCGTTCAGTCACTTCGCCTGCGAATCCACCCGCGCGGTGGCCGACGTGATCCTGCCGGTCGGCGCGTTGCCGGAGGTCGAGGCCACGCTGACCAACCTCAACGGCATCGAGCAGGCGGCGCATGCCGCCGGTCGCCTGCCGGGCCAGGCCCGCGAGGGCTGGCGTGTGTTGCGTGCGCTGGGCGGCGAGCTGGGCCTGGCCGGCTTCGAGTTCACCGAACTGGCCGGCGCCCGCGCGATGCTGGAAGGCGGGCGTGCGGTGGAGGTCCGGGCCGGCGTCGCCGGTGCGGCGGGCGAGGGCGGCCTGGAGCTGGCCTTGGTCCCGGCGATCTACCGCACCGATGCGGTGGTCCGCCGCGCGACCGCGCTGCAGGCCCATCCGCTCAACGCTGCCGCGCGCATCGTGCTGAACCCGGCCGACGCCGGTGGAATCGGGGCGGGCGCCGTGGTCAAGGTCAAGGGCGCGCACGGCACGGCGACGCTGCCGGTCGAGCTGGACGCGCGGGTTGCCGCCGGTGCGGCATGGATCGAGGGTGGCCATGGCGCCACCGCGCCGCTGGGCGCTGGTCGGGTCGAGGTGGTGAAGGCATGAACGAACTGCTGATCAACGCGGTCGGCCCGCTTCGCGAATGGCTGTTCGGGCTGGGTGACATCGGCGCGATCCTGTGGATCGTGCTGAAGATCCTCACCATCGCCATGCCGGTGATCATCTCGGTCGCGTTCTACGTGGTCTGGGAGCGCAAGCTCATCGGCTGGATGCACGCGCGTCACGGGCCGATGTATGTCGGCATGGGCATCTTCCAGGCCTTCGCGGACGTGTTCAAACTGCTGTTCAAGGAGGTCATCCAGCCCTCCAGCGCGCACAAGGTGATGTACATCCTGGCGCCGCTGATCGTGCTGGCTCCTGCGTTCGCGGCGTGGGCGGTGGTGCCGTTCGACTACCAGCTGGTGCTGTCCAACGCCAACGCCGGCCTGCTGTACCTGCTGGCGATGACCTCGCTGGGCGTGTACGGGGTGATCATCGCCGGCTGGGCATCGAACTCGAAGTACGCCTTCCTGGGAGCGATGCGTTCGGCCGCCCAGGTGGTGAGCTACGAGATCGCGATGGGCTTCGCCCTGGTGGGCGTGCTGATCGCCGCCGGCAGCCTGAATCTGACCGACATCGTGATGGCGCAGTCGGGCAACGCCGGCTTCCTGGAGTGGTTCTGGCTGCCGCTGCTGCCGCTGTTCGTCGTGTACTGGGTGTCCGGCGTGGCCGAGACCAACCGCGCCCCGTTCGACGTGGTGGAAGGCGAGTCGGAGATCGTAGCCGGCCACATGGTGGAGTACTCGGGCTCGGCGTTCGCGCTGTTCTTCCTGGCCGAGTACGCCAACATGATCCTGGTCAGCTTCCTGATCTCGATCTTCTTCCTCGGTGGCTGGCTGAGCCCGCTCCAGGGCTGGGTCACGGCCGACATCTCGCCGTGGATCGACTGGATCTGGAAGGGCGGCTGGCCGTGGCTGCTGGTCAAGGTGTTCTTCTTCGCCAGTGCGTATATCTGGTTCCGCGCCAGCTTCCCGCGCTACCGCTATGACCAGATCATGCGGCTGGGCTGGAAGGTGTTCATTCCGCTGACCATCGTCTGGATCGCGGTGACCGCCCTGCTGGTGTTCTTTGGCGTGTTCGAGAAGGGCGCCTGATCGATGAGCAAAGTCGTCCACTATTTCAAGAGCCTGCTGCTGCTGGAGCTGATCCGCGGCCTGGGCCTGACCCTGCGGTACCTGTTCCGTCCCAAGTACACGATGATGTACCCGATGGAGAAGTTCCCGCAGTCGCCGCGCTTCCGCGGCCTGCACGCGCTCCGCCGCTATCCCAACGGCGAGGAACGCTGCATCGCCTGCAAGCTGTGCGAGGCGGTGTGCCCGGCGCTGGCCATCACCATCGACTCCGCCCGGCGCGAGGACGGCACCCGCCGCACCACGCGCTACGACATCGACCTGTTCAAGTG